>JAAYKX010000162.1 GCA_012522155.1 Bacteroidales bacterium | reverse complement strand
AGTTTTTCAAGATGTTTCCTGCCCTCTTCAGGACTTCTCTGATAGTAGGAAAACCTGCTGATCTGCCAGGTCCTGTCAGCTGTCTTCTGATAAACCAGATCAAACGGCAGGAGAATATTGGCAAGGGTCTCCTCCGTATCCATCCTGTAACGCCACGTGGCATAGCTGACCTCCAGATCTTTTACAAGATCTTCACTGTACTGAAGTTTTATATCATATCTTTTTTCAACATCAGTCAGCACCTCCTTCAGGGGTTTCCGGAAAACATCCTCCGGCATCTGAGCATTAATCATATTACATAAAAACATAATAAGAAGCAGAACAAAGAATTTAATTTTCATGGCTTCAGGTTTATTTTGTTAATTCTTCTTCCTACTATTCTATAAAACAGGTCCGCTTCGCTTCACGACGGATTAAATTCCTTCCCGCCCGGCTAAATTCCTTTCCGGCAAATACCTCAGGTTCTGCATCCAGGGGCAAACGCCTATGATTACCTTCCCGCCCTGCTATATCCCTCTCCTACAGGCTCTTCAGATTCTGATAGCCAAAAACAAACATACTGACAATCAGCATTAAAGCCATCCGGTTTGCTTTTCCACAAACCGCAGAACCTGATTGTCATACTTATTCGGAGATAAATTTAAGAAAAGGAATCAATACCGGCACAGATTCTTCAGCGGTATATTTAAAATTCCCCGGATCATCACCGTCCTGAATACTTCCGGCATTATTTATCTTTATAAAAGGATTCATTTTGGCAATAAAAACAAGAGCACGTTCTTTTGCTTCCCGGCTGTATCTTCTGAAAACAGGATGAACAGCAGCTATCATTTCAGCGAGATCGTCTTTTTCTGTAATTATGGTTCCTTTCGGCCACAAAGGCTGCCTGCCCGTCTGATAGACAGCAACAGTACCTCCCGATGGTATCCAGTTAAGCCAGTTCATCTCATCAATGGCATTTTTTCCGTAGCCTTTCGTGATCATCTCTTCGGCATAGTGGCTTTTCAGTCCGTCCTTGAAAAGCTGCGGAAGCTTCAAGGGATTGACATAGCCTGTAATGATCATGCAGTCATTGTAATTACCGGTATTAAAATTGTAATCCCAGGCGCTGAGCATTCCGTCATTTCTCTCTAGATGGGCAGCAAGAAGGGAAACAAGTGTACGGTATTCTGTGGCAGCGGTATCAGCCCGGGGATTGTTTCCGGAAATAATCCGGCTTATCTCCCTGCGGTAATCAGACAACTCTTTCCTGCCAAGGTTAATATCTTCATGAATGATATCCAGTTCCTTTTCCCGTTCAAAAGAAGATCCAGCGGTCTGTTCCGGGATAAACAGCCGTTTTCTGCCCATATCACTCAGAACAGGTTCATCAACTACTGTATTGTCTGACTGTACGGCATGAGCCTCAATCATCACCGAACCCGATACAAGTCCGGGCGAAGAAACGGTGACAGTAATAGTTCCGGTATTACCATCTGATCTTACTATGTTGGAAACAGGCAGTTTTTTAAAGCTGACCATAGCTGCAGCAGACTCTCCGCCGGTGTCAGGAACATAAACAGGATAACCGGCAAGAGTCGCCGGTCCGCTCACATTCCAGCTGAGCGCCTTGTCTGTTTCCCGGACCGGATTTCCTTCACGGTCGGCAATATCCGCATAAATAACCACAACAGAGCCCCTGTCAGCCCCCGTTGTATGGTGACTGCTTTTAAGGACAACTTTTGCAGCTTCTCCCCTGCCTCCGGTTCCCCTGTGATCTGCCTCACTGTCATCCGCTGCTGTGTCAGGATAAAATTCCTTTTCCCTTAACCATCCGGGAATTGCATTGCCAAGCCAGGGATGAACAGAATTGCGGTTTTCATCAGCGGGACCGCTGCCGGATAGTCTGAATGCCAGGCTGCCGGTACGGATATCACTGATCCCTGACCCGCTTCGCACTTCAACCCGCAGGCCGTACAGGGAGGGCGATCCGGGAGACCACAGATCCGGTTTGACAATGGGTCTGGATACCTGGTCAAACATATACAGCTGACCTGCTCCTATAGCAGCCTTTGATTTCAGCACCTGTATATCTCTGCCGGATTTATCGCTTATATATATATTCAGATTGCATCTCCTGGTTTCGGGATAATCATTCTGAACCCATGTTCTGATGTTTACAATTCCTTCTTTCTCAGTAACAACCGGCGTACTAACCAATATACCGCCAGCCGTGGACGCCTGTCCCCCCGGTGATATATACAGGCGGTCCGTTATTACCAGCCTGACATCACGGTATATCCCGCCATAGATATGAAAATTGTTTCCTGCCGCTGAAGGACCGGCAGCATGATGCTTACGGGAGTTACTGACCGCAACCGCCAGGACGTTATCCTGCCCTGTGACGATATGTCCGGTGATATCGAAAACAAATGGATCATGGGCTCCCGGATGATCGCCCAGGTATTTGCCGTTCAGCCACAGCCTGCAGTATTGCTGAACCCCGTCAAACTCAATAAAGATCTTTTTTCCTGCCGCCACGGGATCAATGATAAAATGTTTCCGGTACCAGCCCCATCCGTCCCGCCAGCGGGGATCATCAGTATCATCTGTATCTCCTTCCGCAAATGACTGCAGCTCATAAGTTGTTTCGTATGTGTTCCATGTATGGGGAATGCTTATTGCCGGCCAGTTTGAATCATCATACTGAGGAGACTCGTAGCCTTTATCCTCATTCTCATCAGGAAAATAACTGAATGTCCAGTGTGAGTTTATGACCTTTTCATAACGGGACGAAAGGACCGTCCCTGCCTTTCTACGCTGTGCATAACACAAAGAAAAGATCAGTGATATAAGCAAAACAGTGACAAATCGTTTCATTATGCAGACTTTCCGGGTCTAAAGTTAGTAATTACCGGATCATCTGCAACACCAGTCTTATGTTAATAAAGCGAAAGAAATCAACTATATGCTGCCGCATGCTTCAGAACCATGACTAAAAAGTTAATTTACTGATTTTCTGCACACTTTTTTAAAGCATTGATCATGCGCCGGGTAAGTGACAGTAAAAATTTTAAGAATAAACGGTTTTTTCTTTGATATTATAAAATAATAAGTACTTTTGTCAGTCTCAGAAAAATCAAACCATGAGAACCAATTTAATACATATTATCGCTCTCGTCCTTATTCTTGTGCACTGCGCATGATCCGGGAGTAATATGTATTAAATACAAGAATATACAGAAGCTTTCCGGATCAGTCCGGGAAGCTTTTTTTGTTCAAAATTATTCAAAATGAAAAATAAACTAAGAAGTTCAACAACCATGACCGGGCGGACAATGGCCGGTGCCCGGAGCCTCTGGCGCGCAAACGGGATGAAGGAAGATCAGTTCGGCAAACCGGTAATAGCCATAGTAAACTCATTCACACAATTTGTACCGGGACATGTTCATCTGCACGGAGCCGGACAGATGGTAAAAGAGGAAATTGAAAAACACGGATACTTCGGAGCCGAATTCAACACAATTGCAATTGATGACGGAATAGCGATGGGCCACAGCGGGATGCTCTACTCCCTCCCGTCACGGGAACTCATTGCCGACAGTGTCGAATACATGTGCAATGCACACTGCGCGGATGCAATGATCTGTATAAGCAACTGTGACAAGATAACGCCGGGCATGATGATGGCGGCCATGAGGCTTAACATTCCGGCGGTTTTTGTATCAGGCGGCCCCATGGAAGCCGGGGTTTACAAAAACAAACAGATTGATCTTATCGATGCAATGATTGACGGAGGTGACGAGAATGTGAGCGATGAAGAACTTCTGGAAATTGAAAGATCAGCATGCCCCACCTGCGGTTCCTGCTCAGGTATGTTCACTGCCAATTCAATGAACTGCCTGAATGAAGCCCTGGGACTGGCCCTTCCTGGAAACGGCACAGTTCTGGCAACTCATGCCAACCGGCTGAAACTCATGAAAAAAGCTGCAAACCTGATCGTTTCGCTGGCAAACAGGTATTATTCAGAGGGTGACAGCTCTGTTTTACCACGTTCAATTGCCACACGCGAAGCCTTCATGAATGCCATGGCGCTCGATATAGCCATGGGAGGCTCAACAAACACCGTTCTGCATCTGCTGGCAATAGCCCGGGAAGCAGAAGTGGATT
>JAAYKX010000161.1 GCA_012522155.1 Bacteroidales bacterium | reverse complement strand
GGAAATGAAAGGAATACCATCCATTTCCCGTCAGGAGAAATATGGGGGAACCAGTCATTGTATCCGTCGAAGGTCATCTGTTCCATTGCTGATCCGTCTGGTTTCATCCTCCATATCTGCATGGTACCGGTAAGGTTGCCGTTAAAATATATATACTGCCCGTCGGGAGAATATTCACATCCGTCAACATGCTGTCCCTTTTCAATATTGGTAAGGGCAACTTCCCTGCCTCCCTTTATCGAATTCCTGTAAATATTGTAAACAGGGATATTGTTCCGCTGGGCAACATATATTACTTCCTTGTTGTTCGGGGCCCATCCGTGCCAGTAGGAAGGAGTGTTTTCAGTAACCATTTTCGGAGTGCCTCCCTTCAGGGGAAGGACATACACTGTTGATCCGCCTCCGGGCAGTCCCTCCCGGTGATGGCTGATGGCAAGAAGTTTGCCGTTGAAGGATATGCCGTGATCATTGTTGTTGCGGTTGGCAAATCCCGTGTTCAGAATTTCGGGTCTGCCTCCCGTGACCGGTATTTTATACAGTAGACCATCCATGTTAAACAGAAGCTTTTTCCCGTCCGGCATCCAGTTGGGAGCTTCAAACCTGCCGTCTTTTTCATAGATAACCATTCTTTTTCCGTCAGAGACATTCATTGTTTCAAGCCGGCAGCCCGGATATCCCTCCCTGTCAGGATTGTAATCATCGCTGACGGGTTTGTCTACACGCACATTCCATATGCTTGCCTCCTCTGTTGCTTCGGGGTCGTGGGCACAGACAAACAGGCCTGCAAAAATCTCATCATTAAGGTTGGGCATTTCGTAGGATCCTATATCTTCCAGGACTTTCCCCGGATGAGCGGCTCTCATAAAAATTGTTTTTCCGCGACGTTCCAGCTGAAGGACTTCATAATGTGAACCAGGGGCAAAAATCTCATCTTCAGGATCTCTCATCTGAGCTCCCTTGCTGTTCCTCCATTGCAGCACAGTGAGTCCGTCGCCGTGCAATGCAGCTGAAATATGGGGAGAGTCATCATCCAGTGAGCTTCTTAACATCCAGCCCGTTTTCCTGTGGACCACAACACCTTCTCCTTCAAATCTGAAATTTGCCGTAAGAATAAAATCACCCTTCATCCTGTTGAAGAGGTAGTGAAATTCATCTCTTTCAAACCAGATATTATATCCGGTCCCCTTTATTGTATAGCTTTGATCACTGCTGTTATATACCGAAGAACCACTGTTAGCGGGATTTCCTATATCGGCTGACGAGCTGAAAATGCCTGTGGGGGATTCCTGTGCCTTCAGACTGTAAATCGTGAGGCAGATAAATAAGATCATTAAGTTTTTCATCATCTTTTGTATGCTTGTGACATGAAGGTTTCAAAAACATTAGGGCAAGAAGGCATAAAAATAATGAATTTTTCTATTACTACAGGCTCTTAATTCAGGGTAGTATTATACACAGGCTCAATTCTTCAATAACTTCATTGAGCTTTTTAAAGGCATTGATAATGACAATGGTCCTTTAAACTTTTGGCCTTGTCGATTTCTGCCAAATATATATGTTTGGTTATGAGTATTTTGCCAATACAGTGTTTGTCTGATAATATATTGTTGCCTGGTTATTTATAAAAATATTACGGACTGTTCAACGATATGGCAATAATTATTTAGATTTATAAGCAGATTTAAACCACTAATTATAATTTCAGATATGAAAAACTCTGTTCCTGCCAGTCTTATATTATTTGCAGTACTGATTGTCAGTGCATGCAGGAATGAATCCGGAACCGGTATGCGGGATCAGGAGCTGTGGTACAAACAGCCTGCCTCTCTCTGGACGGAAGCATTACCGGTCGGCAACGGCCGCCTGGGCGGAATGGTTTATGGCAGATACGATCATGAGGTCATACAGCTTAACGAGGAGAGTATCTGGGCCGGATCAGCGATAAACAACAATAATCCCGAAGCATTAAATAAACTTCCTGGAATACAGGAAGCAATATTCAGAAATCAGTTTAAAAAAGCTTTTGAACTGTCAGATAAATATTTGCTGGGGACACCTCCCCGGATCAGATCCTATCAGCCGCTCGCTGATCTTTATATCAGCTTCGGCGGGAAAGGGACTCCCGGATCCTACAGAAGATCTCTCAATCTGAATACCGGTGTGGCCAGGACCGAATATACAATTGACGGGAACAGGATTGTCCGGGAGGTATTTGTTTCAGCTCCCCATGATGTTATGGTGGTGACCATCAGGTCAGACAAAGCCATTGACTTTGACCTGATTCTCTCCAGGGAGCGTGACACGATGCAACTACCTTCGCAAAAGGGTGAAAGGCGGGTGCCGGGTCATTATGTGAATGAATACGGACACGACAATGGCATGGCATTCCTCAGGGGTCAGATCATAGATTTTGATTCACCCCTTAGCGGGCCGGGGGGAAAACATATGCGATACTCAGCGGCTATGAAACTTTTAAAAGGAGGCAGAAAGGGCCTGCTGCCCCTGACATCCGATACTTCGGCAGGATTCCGTATTGAATCGGCCGGGGAAGTTGTAATTGTACTGACGGGTGCAAGTGATTATAATATTGACATGCTTGATTTTGATTCCGAAAAGGATCCCCTGGAAATATGCAGAGATAAAATTTCAGATGCATGCCGTTATACTGCCCCGAAACTGAGAAAAATTCATGAAGAGGATCACCGGGAGATGTTTGAGAGGGTATGCTTTTCCCTCGGTGATGACCCCGGCAGGGGATTGGCCACGGACGAACGGCTCGGCATGCTTAAGGCTGGTGGCAGCGATGACGGACTAATAGCATTGTATTTTCAGTACGGGCGTTATCTTCTGATGGCATCTTCAAGAAAACCGGGAGTACTGCCTGCCAATCTTCAGGGGATCTGGAACGAACATTATGAAGCACCCTGGAATTCCGATTTCCACACCAATATTAATCTTCAGATGAACTACTGGCCCGCAGAGGTCTGTAACCTGAATGAAACATCCGGGATACTTACCGGATTCATGGAAAAACTGACTGTCCCGGGAGGGGTCACTGCCAGGGAGATGTATGGTGCCGGCGGATGGACCCTGCACCATCTCACTGATCCTTTTGGCAGGACAGGAGTGGCAGACGGTGTATGGGGGATCACTCCCATGAACGGCCCGTGGATGACATTTCCGGTTTATGAACATTTTCTGTTTACTTTGGATACGGCATTTCTTGAATCCAGGGCTTATCCGCTGATGAAGGGCTCTGCTGAATTTGTTCTGGACTTTCTGGTTAAGTCACCGGAAGGATATCTTGTCACCAACCCTTCTCATTCACCTGAAAACAGTTTCAGGATCCGGGAAACAGGAGAAGTGTCGGCATTGACATATGCAGCTACCACGGATATTGAACTGGCTGACGCGCTTTTTTCCCATTGTACCGAAGCGGCGGGAATACTTGACAGGGATGAGGAATTTGTTTCCAGGCTCAGGGAAGCCCAAAGATTGCTTCCTCCCGTGCAGATCAGCAGTGGCGGGGTAATTCAGGAATGGATAAAGGATTATGATGAGCCTGAGCCCGGACATCGTCACATGTCACATCTGCTTGGTCTTTATCCCCTGGCTCAGTTCACTCCGGAAACACCCGGGCTGTTTGAGGCTGCCAGGAAGACAATTGAAAGAAGGCTTTCATATGGCGGGGGACACACAGGATGGAGCAGGGCATGGATTGTCAACCTGTTTGCGCGTCTGCAGGACGGGGAGAAAGCATATGAAAATCTTTTGGAACTGTTGCGCAAATCAACCCTGAACAATCTTTTTGACACCCATCCGCCCTTTCAGATTGATGGCAACTTTGGCGGTACTGCCGGAATTGCGGAGATGCTGATCCAGTCTCATAACAATATTATAAGACTGCTTCCGGCAATTCCCCGGGAATGGGACAGTGGTGAAGTACGCGGACTGTGTGCGAGGGGAGGTTTTGTGATTGATATGAAATGGAATGAAAACAAGCTTCAGGATGTGTGGGTTTTTTCAAAAAAGGGCGGAGAATGCACACTGGTTTATGCCGGAGAGAAACGGGAAATAAGTTTTGTGGCAGGAGAAAGGAAATCAGTTACTTTTTAGCTGTCAGAATTTTCTTTTAATGATCTGTTCAGTATCACAGGGAACTGTACGTGTCCGGAATAATCATTCAGTTTTGGAAACAGCTTGTAAAATAAAACAGTAACTTTAGTCAGTTTAGTAATAAAATCATTAGAAAAGAGAGGAGAAATGCTTTTACTGGGACTTGATCTGGGAAGTTCTTCAGTCAAGGCTTCGGTTATTGACGGAGCTTCAGGAGACTGCCTGGCTTCAGCCTTTTACCCGAAGGATGAAATGAAGATCATTGCTCTGCGCCCGGGCTGGGCCGAACAGGATACTGAAACCTGGTGGGAAAACATAAAAGCCTCGGTTTATGATTGCAACACTCAGCTTGGTGAAAGGAAAAAGGATATAGGGGCCATAGGTATTTCCTACCAGATGCACGGGCTGGTGGCTGTTGACAGGAACTATAAAACACTGCGTCCTTCGATAATATGGTGTGACAGCCGGGCGGTGCATTACGGGGAAGAAGCCTTCAGATCCCTGGGAGAGGAATACTGCCTCAGCCATATGCTGAATTCCCCTGGTAATTTTACTGCATCAAAGCTTGCATGGGTTAAGGAAAATGAACCGGATCTGTATGGAAAGATTCACAAAATAATGCTTCCGGGTGATTATATTGCCTTAAGACTGACGGGAGAAGCCGTCACAACCTGGTCGGGTTTGTCAGAAGGTATATTATGGGATTTTGCAGAAGGCAGACTGTCGGAGGAAATACTTGATCATTTCGGATTCAGTCATGACCTGATACCTCATGTCATGCCATCGTTTTCCATACAGGGAAAAGTAACTGCCGCGGCGGCAAGGGAACTGGGCCTTCCTGAAGGTATTCCGGTATCGTACCGTGCAGGAGATCAGCCGAACAATGCCTTATCCCTTAATGTTCTCAATCCGGGGGAAGTAGCTGCTACTGCCGGAACATCCGGAGTGATCTACGGCGTGACTGATATGAAAAAATATGATCCCCTTTCCCGGGTCAACACTTTTCTTCATGTCAATCACAGCTTTTATTTACCGAGACTGGGAGTGTTGCTTTGCATAAACGGCACGGGAATACTTAATTCGTGGCT
>JAAYKX010000160.1 GCA_012522155.1 Bacteroidales bacterium | reverse complement strand
TTAAAGTATTCTAAAATTCTTAGCCTAGCAGCGCTAATTTTTTTCGGAAATTTTTTATCCGGCGTGGAGACGCGTGCATCAGCAGACAGTGTGACCTTATTCACTCCGAATACCAGGATATCCGTTCCTCCGGGTGAAACGATCACCTACAGCATTGATGTCATCAACAACAGTAAGGAAGTCAGGAATATGGATATTTCGGTGCCCGGTATTCCGCGAACCTGGGTTTATTCTCTCACATCAGGCAATTACAAGGTTGGCCGTATAGCTGTACTGCCGGAGCAGAAGCAGACACTCACCCTGAAGGTTGAAGTTCCCATGAAAGTAAACAAGGGCAGCTACCGCTTTTCTGTTGCCGGAGGGAGAGGTATAAGCCTGCCGCTGGTCATTGAGGTGACAGAGCAGGGAACATACGAGACCGAATTTACCACAAAGCAGTCCAACATGCAGGGACATTCGACATCTGCTTTTACCTTTTCCACGGAGCTCAGGAACCGGACCGGGGAGACTCAGTCCTATGCTTTCAGAAGCAATGCCCCGAGAGGCTGGAATGTGATATTCAAGCCGAATTACAATCAGGCCACATCTGTTGAGATTGAGCCGAACAGTACTTCCAATGTAACAATTGAGATAAAGCCACCTGTGAATATTCAGGCAGGAAGCTATCAGATCCCTGTTGTTGCAGCTACAAATGTCACTTCCGCAAACCTTGATCTTGAGGTTGTAATAACCGGATCGTTCAATATTGAACTCACAACGCCCAGCGGATTGCTGAGCACCGGGATAACGGCAGGCGACACGAAGAGGCTTGAGCTTGTTGTAAGGAACACCGGTTCATCCGCTCTTGATGAGGTGGAAATGTCCTTTTCGGCGCCTAATAACTGGGATGTGATTTTTGATCCCCCCGGGATCGACAGGATAGAGGCGGGCAGCAACACAAGGGTTTTTGCCACTATCAAAGCCGACAAGAAGGCGATAGCAGGTGATTATGTGGTAAATCTTGAAGCAAAGACACCTGAAGTATCTTCCAGGGCTATCATCAGAGTATCGGTAAAAACTCCCATGCTATTGGGATGGATAGGTGTGGCCGTTATTATTGCCGCTCTGGGCAGTGTCTTTTTTCTGTTCCGCAAATACGGCAGGAGGTAGGAGTGGCGGAAAACATCATTGAACTAAGGGATCTGACAAAGAAGTACGGATCCTTCACAGCGGTTGACCAGCTGAGTCTGGCAATACGCGGAGGTGAGATATTTGGTCTTCTCGGACCCAACGGTGCAGGGAAGACAACTACCATTCTGATGATGCTCGGACTGACGGATCCTACTTCGGGAAGTGTGAGGGTATGCGGGATTGATTCAACAGGCAATCCGACCGAAGTCAAGAAGAGGGTTGGATATCTTCCGGAAAATGTCGGCTTTTATGAGGATATGACAGGTCTGCAGAATCTTATTTTTACCGGTCGTTTGAACTCTGTTACGGGAATGGAGGCAATGGAAAGGGCGGAAGAGCTTCTTTTAAAGGTGGGTCTGACGGAACACGCCGGAAAGAAGACCCTGAAATATTCGCGGGGAATGCTTCAGAGACTGGGACTTGCCGATGTGCTTATCAAGAATCCGGAAATAATCATTCTTGACGAACCCACTCTTGGTATTGATCCCTCGGGGGTAAGGGAGTTTCTGGATCTGATAGTACGCCTCAGCAGGGAACAGGGAATAACAGTATTGTTCTGTTCGCATCATCTCCACCAGGTACAGCAGGTATGTGACCGTGTCGGAATATTTGTGGAAGGAAGACTTCTGGCTGAGGGAGATATCCGTAGCCTGTCGGAAAATCTTTTCGCCGGGAGTCCGTACACCGTAGAAATCGGATTGAGAAATCCTCCGCAGGGCTATCATGATCAGAACAGTGCAAGATGGCTGCAGGAGCTTCTCGGCAGTATAGAGGGCGTGGGGAATGTCAGCCTTAATTATGGAAAATACATGGTTGAGTGCACGCGTGATGTGGCTTCGGAGATAGCGGCAAAGGTGGTGGAAGCCGGTGCCGGTCTCAATTACCTGAACAGGAAGGAGTACGGGTTGGATGATATTTATCACCGTTATTTTGAAGGAAGGGAGGAACAATGAATGATATTACAGCAACAGTGAAAAAAAGGAAAAGACTTTGGAAGGCTGATGAGGTGGTACATCCTTTCAGGGTCATCGTTCATAAGGAGATTTCCGACCAGGTAAGCAGCTGGCGTTTTATCATCCTGCTTTTCATAATCAGTCTTACCTGTTTCGGGTCGATGTACACGGCCCTGACAAATATAGGAAGTGCAGTGGAGCCGAATGATCCGGAAGGGAGCTTCCTGTTTCTCAAACTTTATACCATTTCGGACGGTACCCTTCCGTCGTTTTTTGTATTTATCAGCTTTCTGGGACCATTGCTGGGGATTGCCCTGGGATTTGACACTGTCAACTCGGAGCAGACAAAAGGAACTCTCAGCCGCCTGATGTCACAGCCTATTCACCGCGATTTTCTTATTAATGCAAAATTCGTGTCGGCTCTTACTGTGATCAGCGTATTGTTTTTTGCCCTGGGATTTCTGTTTATGGGACTGGGAATGGTTATCACCGGGCTGCCTCCGACGCCGGAAGAGTTCTGGAGGGTTGTCTTTTTTATTCTTGTAAGCATTTTATATGTTGCTTTCTGGCTTAATCTGGCGATCCTTTTTTCGGTAGCCTTTCGTCAGCCTGCAACATCTGCCCTGGCATGTATTGCCGTCTGGCTCTTTCTTACGGTTTTTTACAATATTATAGTCAATCTGATAGCCCGGGCAATTGCACCCCCGGTTATGGCAGGCACACAACAGGCCGTCCGGTACCAGGAAATAATAATGATCCTGATGAAAATATTGCCCGGTGAACTTTACAGTGATGCGACAACAACCATACTGATGCCTACGGTAAGAAGTCTGGGTCCACTTACCATGGAACAGATTGCAGGGGCAATACCCGGTCCGCTGCCGCTGGGACAGAGCCTTATGCTGGTATGGCCACAGCTTACGGGACTCATTGCAGCCACTGTGTTCTGCTTTGTGATATCCTATGTCAGTTTTATGAGAAGGGAGATACGTTCAAGATAGATCATGCGGGTTCCACATGTATGTTCACTGTCAGGTTCTTGTAATTCCTCGACAGTTCATCCTCTATCATGTCGCAGAATCTGTGTGCATCAGCAACTGAGCGGTCTGCCGGTATCACGACATTGATGTCGATGAATCTGTAGTTTCCGGCAACGCGGGTTCTGAGATCATGATAATTGACCTGCATCATTTCGAGCTTTTCCCTGAGCAGCCCGATTTCCTCTTCGGTCCAGGCTGTGTCAATAAGCGGCCAGAAAGCTTTTTTGAGCAGCCTGAACGACTCGTAGATGATAAGGATTGCAACCAGTATTGCCACAAGGGGGTCCAGCCATTTTATGTCTGTCAGCAGTATCAGTCCAAGTCCGGCCGCAACGCCCAGGGATGTGTAAACATCGGTTTTAAGATGCAGGGCATCGGCTTCCAGTGCGATGGATTCCGTATCATTTGCCACTTTGTAAAGCCTGCGTGATACAAGGAAGTTGACTATCGCCGATATCATCATCACGATGATACCTGCCCAGATAAATTCAAGTTCAAATGGTTTTCCCGTGAGTTTTTTTACGGCTTCAAGGATGATAAAACCGGCAGCTGCCAGGATCAGGAGAGCTTCGATAACTCCGGACACATTTTCTATTTTGCCGTGTCCGTAAGGGTGCCTGGCATCGGGGGGAGTATCCGAAATCTTTACAGAAAAAAATGCAATAACTGCTGCCAGCAGATCCATTAGAGAGTGGATTGCTTCTGAAATAATGCTGACGGAACCGCTTATTATGCCGGCTCCCAGCTTAAGCATTATAAGTAAGCTGTTCGAAATGATTGAGAGCCGTGCGGTTTTAACTTTTAGATTCATTCTGACCGGGATCAGCTGTGGTTTTTGTTTCCGGGAATGATCAGGGCTTTTGATGCCATCATACATGTATCAGTTCATAATCTGCCTTTCCCAGTCCTATTTTCACTGCATGTTCAATACCTGACTGCCAGTAGGTGTCAGGGTGAGTCATCCTGAACTTATCCATGCCGCTGATATCCCTTTCCCCGGACTTGTCAAGTATTTTACTGCCCCGGAGGCCGGGTGAGGATGTAACCATGTCGGCCGATGCCTTGTCCAGTGCCACCGGGTCAAATGAAGCTGCAATGCCAATATCAGGTACTATTGGAACATCATTTGTGTCCCAGCAGTCACAATCGGGAGAAACATCCACAATGAAATTTATATGAAATGCGGGTTTGTCCCTGACGACAGCCAGGGCATATTCGGATATTCTCCTGCAGGCGAGTTCAGATGAGTGATTCAGCACAAAGCCTGCTGCATTGTACTGGCAGACTGCCACACACTGACCGCAGCCCACACATTTTTCATAGTCGATACGTGCTATCTTGTCGCTGCCCACCTTTATTGCATCATGGGCACAGTATCTCTCACACATTTTGCATCCTGTACAGTTTTCCTCGGTTATTACCGGTGAAGTGCCGGAATGAAGATACAGCTTGCCTCCCACTGATGCACATCCCATTCCCAGGTTCTTGAGGGCTCCCCCGAAGCCGGTAAGCTCATGTCCCTTGAAATGATTCATTGTGATAATTATATCGGAGTCGACTATTGCCGATCCTATCTTTGCCGAGCCGGTAAGTTCAAGATCCAGTTTTATTTCCCGGTATTCGCCGCCCCTTATTCCATCGGCGATTATTACCGGACATCCGGCTACCAGCGGATTGTATCCGTGTTCAAATGCCGCTTCAAGATGTTCCGGGGCATTTGCACGCTTTCCGTGATACAATGTATTGCAGTCGGTCAGAAAGGGAAGTGCCTTTTCCGATTTGAGAAATTTTACAATACGCGCTGCATAGTTTGGCCGCAGATATGCAAGATTGCCGGGTTCCCCGAAATGAATCTTGATTGCCACTATCTTCTTTTCAAAGTCAATTTGTTTTATCCCTGCTTTAATGATCAGATTATTAAGTTTTTTCAGCAGGTTCAAACCGGGTTTTACCCTGAGATCAGTAAAATAAACCTTTGATTTTTCCATGGATTTTATTTAAAGCCGTAAAAATAGTCAGAAAATATTAATATCAGAATACGGGGAAAAGAGTCTTCAGAAACTGATTACAAGATTGCGTATTTCCTCTATAAGCCATTTTGGCGTGGAGGTGGCCCCGCATATTCAGGCAGATTTTTTTCCTTCAAACCATGATCGTTCTATCTCGCCGGGGGATGACACAAACCAGCTGTCCGGGTTGGCAGATTTGCAGACAGAATAAAGAAGTTTGCCGTTGGAACTGTATTTTCCGCTTACAAAAATTATAATGTCATGCTTACGTGCAAAAGTTCTCAGCTGTGATTCCCTTCCCGATACCTGCGCACATATGGTATTATGAACCTTCAGGGATTTATCCGGGTCAGTGATTCCGCATTCTGTAATATTATCCCGTATCAGCTGTGCAATCCTTCCGTATTCCTGTACACTCATGGTGGTCTGGGAAAAGAGCATGACCGGCCTGGTGAAATCTATTCCTGACAGGTCGTCCGGGCCGGAAACGAGAATACCGTCATTGTTAATATGTCCGAGCAGTCCGATTACTTCAGCATGTCCGGGCTTGCCGTATATCACAACCTGTCCTCCGTTCTCCCGCGATTCAAGCCAGGTCTTCCTTATCCTGGCCTGAAGTTTTTTTACAATGGGACAGGTAGCGTCAATTATTGTAATATTGTTTCTTTCCGCAATGCGGTATGTTTCCGGCGGTTCGCCATGGGCCCTTATAAGAAGCCTGCTGTTTTTCAGTCTTTCCAGCTGTTCATGGTCAATCATTTTTAGTCCCAGGGCAACGAGTCTGCTGATTTCCGCCTCATTGTGAACAATCAGCCCGAGGCAATAAATCTCTTCACCGGCCCTGAGTGCCTTTTCTGCTATTTCCACTGCATTGCGGACACCGAAGCAGAACCCCGACAGACTATCAGTTTCAACTATCATTAAGCTTTTCTTCAATTAGTTTCCTGACCCATTCCATCTGTCCGGCGATAGTCATCCTGCTGTTGTCCAGTACCACCGCATCGTCGGCCCTGCGCAGGGGACTGATATCCCTGTTTTCGTCAGTGATATCTCTTGCAATGATATTGTTTCTGATTTCTTCAAGGCTGGCATCAAAACCCTTGCTTTTCAGTTCATCATATCTTCTTTTGGCCCTTATGTCGGCCGAGGCGGTCATAAATATTTTGAGATCGGCATCAGGAAAAACTGTGGTGCCTATGTCCCTGCCATCCATGACAATGCCTCTGTCTGTGCCCGTCTGTTTCTGAAGCTCCACCAGCTGCGTGCGTACTTCACTGATCTTACTTATTGCGCTCACATGTGCCGAAACATCCGGTCCCCTGATCTCCTTTTCCACATTCTCCGAATTGAGGTATGTTTCATATTCGCCCGAATCCTGGTTATAGGCAAATTCGATACTGATTTCCTTCATTGCATCCGCAATACCCTGGATGTCTGCCATGTCCCTGGTGACCAGGCCTTTTCGGATAAAATAAAGTGTTGCAGCCCTGTACATTGCTCCGCTGTCTATATAAATATAGCCAAGCTCTTTTGCTATTTCCTTTGCAAATGTGCTCTTGCCGCTGGAAGAGTAACCGTCGATGGCTATTGTCAGTCTTTTGTCCATAGCTTTTTATAAATCCTGTCTGTTTTAATGATCACTGAAACATGATTTGAAGATCCTGCAAGATGGTATGTTGCCCTTCCGAACTCTATGTTCATTGCAGAAGTATTGATTCCGAAGCCCCACGAAAGTCCTGCTGCTGAACTGTGTGATTCGGTTTTCAGTTCCCGTCTTCTCTGATAATTGTATCCGGCAGAAAGGTAAAAATTTTTATGAGGAATCATTTCCACTCCAAAAATTGCGTGTCTCATCAGGTTTTCAAAAAATCCGGAATTATGCCTCTCTTCTTCCGGGTCATCGTATAGATGGCTGAGGTTGAATTTCTGAAGATGTCTCAGGGTCAGGGATAATCTGAAAGGGGCATGTGCCAGCTGCCGGCTCAGTCCGGCCTGTATTTCGAAAGGGGGACTGAGACGCTTTTCTCCGGCATATGTACTTATCTGAACTCCCAGGTTCCTGATTACAAGACCTGCGGAGAAAAGGTCCGATTCACTGTGATAACTTCCGCCGATGTCCATTGCCAGTCCAAAGGAGCTGTATCTCTCAAGATGTGACAGGACGGGCTTTAGGTTTATTCCGGCATTGAATCCCTTGTGGATTTCCCGCGACCATGCAAGGGAAAATGCATATTCGGATGCATAGAAATTTCCTGTAATATTCCCTGAGGGGTCAGCTTCGGTAAATGAACCGTAATTCAGGTAACTTATTCCTGCAGCAAAATCTCCTGCCCGCGGAATGGAAAGGGCATACATCACCTGTCCGTAATTTATTCCGGCAAAATAACTGACAAAATTCATTGCCAGTGACTTGTTCATGCCTGCGCTGAGGAGGGAGGGATTATGATAAACCATATTCAGATTATCTGAATAAATTGAGACATTTGTTCCCCCGAGGGATGATACAAGGCCGGAATGGGTGAGATTCAGGAATTCATACACATTGTCGCCGCCTGTCTGTGCACCTGAATTTACAGCCAGAATGCCTGTCAGGAAAATATACAAGATTCTTTTTCCCATGTTTTTATGCAATGGCCAAAGATAGTAAGAATCTGAACACATGGCAGCGTAACGTGATAAGTGAAATGCAGGCCGGGTCAGGCTGTTTTGCCTGTCAGTACCATTGCTTCCCCGCTTTTCCCGGAACGGCCGTTAAACTGGGACATGAACAGTCCTGCAATAACTATTGCTATCCCCGCAATATTCTTAAGACTTATTGTGTCACCAAGCAGGAAGAATGAAAATATTGCGGTAAACAGGGGAATACAATTGGTAAATACGTTTGCTCTTGCCACACCCAATTGTTTTACCGCATGGACAAACAGTATGAAGGCACCGCAGGAGGCAAATACTGCCAGTTTGACAACAGGCATCAGTGCTTTCGCCTGCAGTGGTGTGCTGATAAAATGCTGCAGATCGCTGACAAGAAATACCGGAAGGAAAAGCAGTGCGCCTATCATATTCTGAATGTTGACAATGCAGATCGGATCGTAGGAACCCACCAGGCGGCTTAGTACAAGGTTGTAACCCACTGCCGAAAATACTGCAAAGGTCATCAGGAGGATCCCCCTGATGTCGTATGAAAGTGAACCGTAGCGGTTGAGAAGAAAAACCAGTATCCCTATAAAGGATATAATGATCCCTGCGTAGTTGACAGGCTTCAGTTTTTCCCTGAAAAGTATCCAGGCACCTATTGCGGCAATGACGGGAATGGTTGATATTATAACCGAGCCGGTTGTTGCATTTACATAGGTCAGTCCGAAGCTTTCTCCCAGGAAGTAGAGAAAGGGCTCAAACACTGCAAGGATTATGAAAAGCTTCCTGTCTTCTTTTTTTATTCTTATGCGGCTGCGGCTTGC
>JAAYKX010000159.1 GCA_012522155.1 Bacteroidales bacterium | reverse complement strand
CCATTGTCAGAATAACAGCCCGGATGGTGGAATTGGTAGACACGCAGGACTTAAAATCCTGTGGGCAGTAATGCCTGTATGGGTTCAAGTCCCATTCCGGGCACAGGAAAGGCCGCTTTAAGAGCGGCCTTGTTCTATATCATTTCAAAATTTTCAAACTTTACTGTCCTTTCCGGATAATTTGTTTTGGTGAATTTGTCATGCACCAAACTGCCTGCATACAGACCCGGTACACTGATTGTAACCGGAATATCAGAAGCCTTAGGTAAGGAAATAATTTGCGTCAATATTGATTCGGGAAAACTTATCAGGTCGATCAGGCTTCCCGGTGCTGTTTCCCAGACGGTAATTGATACAAAAGATAATTATTTAATTACAATCAATCCGGCAACAGGCAAGATCATTAAGGAGCAAACTTTTGATAACACAATAGCTGTCCCTGTATTTTAGAACACTGCCAATACGCTTCTCCCGGATAAGCTGTTTGATGTACTCACAGTAAACATCCGATATTATCCCAATTTCATTATTCATTACAACCTTATTTGTATTTTCCCGTCTTATCTTTGATGATAGAAATTTTACAAGCCAGCAGGTCTTAAAAGAAATCCTGATACACCTGAGAAAATGAAAAATATCAGAATTATAACGGCCTTAATGTTTCTTCTTGCAAATGCATGGGGCTGCGAAAAATTAAATTATACTCTTCCGGCTGAATTCAGACTTGCTATGTCAATCAGCAACAAACAGGCAATGGACGGCAGCCTTACAATTGATTTAATAAAAATAAGACTGAATTCCATAGACATACAGGGTTATAGGGAAACAGGCGGTGATATTTTCATGAGCAGGTCCTTCAAAAAGGGAAAAACATTTACCGTAAAAGCAGATGCAGACAATGAAACAATAAGTTTTGACATCCCGCAGGGTGTTTACAAGCCCTTGTCCTTCTCAATGGTATTTCAGCATGACGACGATGAGGATGATCTTATTGAAGATATTGAGGAATGGTACGAGGACATTCTGGAAGGAGATGATGATCCTGAAGAACTTCAGGAAGAACTCGGATCAATAATTGAAGATTATCTTGATGATATCAGACCGGCTGTTTTGGTACAGGGAAGCTACAGAAGCAAAACCATCAATGCCCGCCTGATTTTTCTTGTAAATGATCCCATGACCTTCCGCATACTGTTAAATAACAGGAATGGCGGGAAGGAAGTGATCCTTGAAAAAGACAGGGAAAATACTGGTGAACTTATCCTTGATCCTGCCTACTGGTTCTCGGTAATCACCCCGGAACTGATGAATAGTGCCTTCCCTGGCAAAGAGGACGGTGTTACTTATATTTTCTTAAGCAAGTATGTCAACAGCCATATCTATAATGCTGTTTTCAACAGAATGGAAGAATCAACGTCAATAATAGTAAATTAGCAGAGAGCCCGTATCCTTCATGGTTGAAAATTCACAGCAAGAGGACCAGATACTGCTGAAAGGCTGTCTGGATAATGACAGGCGGTTTCAAAAACAGCTTTTCGGGAAATATTCTGCAAAAATGTTCCGGATCTGCCTTTCATACAGTGGTGACAGGGCTGAAGCGAAAGACATACTTCAGGATGCTTTTATAAAAGTATTTACAGGTCTGGACAAGTTTAATTCCAGAGGTTCGCTGGAAAGCTGGATAAGGAGAATAGTAACCAATACGGCCATTGATTACTTCAGACAGCGGAAGAGACTTGTATATCCCGGAGTATTTCCGGACGAAGCGGAGGAAGATGAACATGGTGAATCTTTGTTTCAGGAGCTGACACAGGATATTATCCTGGACTATGTCGGACAGCTTCCTGACGGAGCGAGGATTGTGTTTAACCTGTTTGCACTTGACGGGCTGTCACACAGGGAAATAGGTAAAAAACTAAATATTTCGGAAGGAACCTCGAAATCACAGTACAAAAGAGCGAGGGGACTTCTTCAGAAATGGCTTTGTGAGCACGAACAGAACAGGCAATGAGCAAAAATGCATTTGACAGGGAATATCTGAAATGGCTTTGGCAGCTTGATGCGAGTGATGCTGATTCCGTATGGGAAGCAGTAGAGGATCAGCTTGACCTTGCTGAGACATGGGACAGGATCAACACTGAACTGGACCATGTAAAGCCACAGAGGAAAAGGATTGTCCCCCTGCCCTTTCTCCGGATCATGGAAATAGCAGCTGCAATATTGATTCTTGTTCTGATCCCGCTGACTTACCTGAAACAACAGGATGAAAACTCATCTGTCCGGACTCTTTCCCATGCAGAAAAAGCCCACGTCCCGGATGAAACACTTGCTCCTTCCGGCGAAGCACTTACTCCTTCCGGCGAAGCGATTACTCCTTCCGGCGAGGCGCTTGCTTCTTCCGGCGAGGCGCTTGCTTCTTCCGGCGAGGCACTTGCTTCTTCCGGCGAGGTGCTTTCCTCCCCCGGTAAAACAGCCAGCCCTTTTGCTGAAGCAGCTCCCCTGCATACGGGAACAGCCCATAGCCCGGGAGAAACAATTGCCAGTCCTGCAGGAACAGTTCTGTTACCTGACGGAACGGTTCCTGCTCCTGAAAAAACGGATCCCTCTCCCGGCAGAACGGTTATAAGAAACCCGGAGCCGGTAATTACCAGCCTGACAGGAATCAGCACCGGTGACAAGACGGGCCTTATCGCTTCCAATATTGAAACCACCGTCCCTTCCAAAAAAACATCAGCTCCCTTTTTCCGCCTTCATGATGCCGGATTAATGTACAGCTACAAAAACACCTGGCTGCTGAACTACGAAACCCTGAATGGCTTTAACCCCGCAAAACTCGGGAATACTCTTCCTACCTTCCACCATGATCTGGGGATAACATCAACACTTGTCCTGAAAGAAAAGCATGATATAGGACTGGAATTACTGCTTATGTCCGAGACAGGCCAGAATTACCAGCAGTATATTAATGCAAGCTATGTGAACAGAAAGATCACCCTGAACTATTTCAAGCTTCAGGCCTGGTATATGTGGAAGCACCGGAAAATTCCCGGCAGCACGATTGCCGGAGTATATTTTGCCAGGCTGGGTATGGCTGAGGAAATTCAGGGAGACCTGAAATTCAGCGTCAGGGATGATTACCGTAACCATGACTATGGCCTGGTTTTAGGCTATCGCCTGGATGTACCCCTGTTCAATAATATAGTAATGTATCCCGGAATCAGATTCAACTACAACCTTATGAATATCTTTGAAGGTCACGACGGCACGGCGAACATTTTCAAAACAACCAACAATTTCACTGCCGGGGTAAATGTCGCATTCACATATGGTTTTCATTAAAAATTCTTTCCCCTTCCTCTTACAACCTTTTTAAATCCCTGCGTCTTACGATTAGTTGTGGTTAAGCTTCAACATACCTTGGAATCGGATTTGGAAGCATGATTGGATTATTAAGATAAGCAGCAGCACGAACTGCTTAAATTACAATAACATAATAATATTTTCGGATGAAAAAGATTATTTTAACAACTTGCTTAATTCTTCTTGTATCAGAATCAGCATTCTCTGATGTTATCTACATCCCATACCCGTTTACAGGCGTAAGCTATTCGGCAGAATTGATAGTCAGTAAGGAAAATATTAATAGACCGAAGAATACTGCAGTATACTGGGCAGGATGCGGAATAGTTGGTTCATTACTGTCCGGTGAGTCTCTTTTCGGTCTTGAATCGGCCATCGAGGGCAGACATTATTTTAAACCTGACCAGTTCAGACATTTCTTTTTAAGTGCCTATCTTGGTGCAGCCTTTATGACTGATCTGGAATCCTTCTCAAGCATCGGACTGGTTCCCGGAATTAAAATTAACTATAAAGCAAATATAAGGGCCGGTCTTGTCCTTGAACCCTACATCAGCCTTTCACTTCCCATAACACGTGAATTAACAGAATATCCGGAAAATGCAATTTTCCCTGCTATAACTTTTGGTGCAAGATTCGGATTCAACAGATTAAATGACAAAAGATAAAAAAACTACCCTCTTACAACCTTTTCAGATTTTCCCGTCTTACTGATAGGATGAAATATTTTATGAACTATTTTTTTAAAATGAAACACAAAATGATGAAAAGAATCACAAGTTTTTTATGTCTGTCTGCAATGGCAGTTTTACTATTCCCTTCCTGTGACAAAGAAGATGACATGGCAAATATTCAGGTCAGTATCAAGGTTGTACAATCATCTGAAAAAGCCGTTCCAAATGACATACCTCCTTTGCCCGAAGCAAAATCTGCCACAGCTAAATCATTTGTTCTGGATAAATTCCTGATAAACATCAAGGAGATTGAATTTGAATTTGAGAAGCCCTATCCCGGTTTCACCGGACCACCCAACTGTGAGTGTGAAAAAGATGGTGAATGTGAAATCGAATTCGAAGGTCCCTTTCTCATCGACATTGCTTCTCCGGAAGCACTTACAGGACTGCTGCTCGGAAGCTTTCCCCTTCCCTCAGCTGTCTATGAAGAAATTGAGCTCGACATAGGCCCGTCCCGTGACAGGAACAACAGGCTGATTGCAGGCCGGTCAATCTTTATAAGCGGCACCATAGACGGGAAACCGATTGAATTATGGACAAACAGCAAAGCGGAACTTGAAATCGAATTTCCAAGGAAAAGGGCAGTGGATCTTACACAACCCAATGCAGACATGTGGATTAAAATTAATCTGAGAAAGATCATTTCAAACCTTGAGGCAATGGATTTTTCATCTGCTGCTGACGGAAACGGAAATGGCATCATTGAAATAGGTCACGATGACCAGGATGGAAATAATGCACTCTCAACAGCATTGTTCAATTCTTTCAGGGGATGCTTTGAGCTGGATGACTAAGTATTGAGATACTGTAGTTCTGCGGAAACGGTTGCCGGGAGAACAGAAAACGCTGCCGGCAGATACAGATTAAAGAATGCGGGTATTTGTGCACAAATACCCGCATTCTTTTCCTGTTCCGCAGGACAGTACAGCATTATGTCGGTTACAAAACCAGCCACGGATGGAAAACGTAACAGTTTCAGAAACCAAGAATCCAGGAAGCAATGGAAAAATATATCAGCACACCCGCGATATCCGCAATGGATGTAATAAGCGGAGCACTGGCCGTGGCAGGGTCAAGTCTCAGCTTTGTAAACAGAAAGGGAATGGTAAGCCCCAGTAAACTTCCCACCATTACGGTAAGGAGCATGGAAATAGAAACAACGAGTATTATATCGGGTGCCCTGAAGCTGGCAATAAGGGATACGCCGACAGCCATTGTGACCCCCAGCAGAAAAGACACGATAAACTCCTTGCCCACCAGTTTGAACCAATGTCTCATTTCAACATCTCCAACAGCCAGGGAACGGATCATCAGCGTAGCAGACTGGGAACCGGCATTACCGCCACTGTCAATAAGCAGCGGCAGAAAAAACATCAGCGATACCATGGTCTTTATCAGCTCTTCAAAACTGGCTATGGCTGCGCCTGAAAAAACATTCATAAACACAAGAATCATCAGCCATATTATCCGCTTTTGATAAAGGAGGGGTACCCTTGCCTTGAGTGGATCAATAATCGCATCCTGAACAGACCCGAATTTGTGGAAGTCCTCGGTTGTTTCCTCTTCCTCAATATCCATTATATCATCAAAGGTCACAATTCCGAGCAAAATGCCTTCCGAATCGGTGACAGGCAGTGCAACCCGGTCATGATCCTTGAACACACGGATGGCAGATTCCTGGTCATCATAAGCATTGAGTGAAACATAACGGTGGTCGAGCAGCTCCATTATATTCTGATCCGGGTTTGCAAGTATTATCTCCCTGATCTTAATGTCATCTATTAGTTTCCATTTATCATCAATCACATAGATCACATTAAGGGTTTCGGAATTATGACCGTAAACCCTGATATGACGGAGAGTCTCACGAACGGTAAAATGGGATTTTACCGCCACAAACTCGGGAGTCATAAGTCGTCCGATACTGTCTTCAGGATAACCAAGAAGCTGTACCGCTATCTTGCGTTCCTCCGGTGACAGAAGCTGAATAAGCTTCTGGGAAACCTCTCCCGGCAATTCTTCAAAAAATGCAGTCCTGTCATCAGGGTCCAGATCATTAAGAAGTGCAGACAGTTTGGTTGAATTTCTGGCAAGGCCCTCAATCACCTGCTCCTGCTTTTCATGGGAAAGAAGCTGAAATGTGTTTTTTGCCTGTGTTTTGGATAACAGGCGGAATATGAGTATATCATCACCGGAAGATAATTCTTCTATTGTTTCGGCAATATCCAGATTTTCCAGATCAGAAATTCTGCTCCGCAGGGTTTTCCATTCCTTCTTCTCCAGAAGTTCCTCAATTTCTTTGATTTTTTCCAACATAGCACATTAGTCTAAAACGTTAACCTGCAAATACAATATGATCAGTCCCCCAGAATATTAGCTGCCAGCTGTTATCCTGACCAGGACAATTTTCCGGCATCCGATCAATAAGTCTGCAAAAGTATTTTTTTTAATACATAAAACCAATCCATACTTTTTTATATTGGTTTTTTTTCTGAAGGGATATGCGGCTTCAGACAGAAAGGATGAGAAGCAGATACGTACTATTGAACCGGATCCGGAAACCGGATATATAATTATAAACAGGGATTACCGGGCCACCCTTACACATATTAATCGTTTCTGGTCGCGAATGATCAGCCTGCCGTCAGCCAGTGCGAGCGGAGCCCAGTTCTGGGTCGCACCCCCGACTTTTGATGCTACCGGATCATTTTCTGTTCCCGTACCTCCCGGAGTGAGCAGCTCTGCCGAGGAAAGCACCCTGAAAGCCGAAGGATCAGGCTGAATAAGATAAAGTCTGTTACTTCCGTCGGTACTGATCAAAAGACCTTCAGTGAGTATCATTCCTCCCTTGTCAAACATGGGTGATCTCCTTGTTGACCATTTGACTTCACCATCCATACTCATGCAGACCAGGCCGTCCTTCCTTTCATTGGTTGAATAATGTGCATAAAAATAACCGTTATGAAGAACCGGAGGTTGTGTATGTGCACCAAAATCCGGATTTTTATAAAGTTCCGTCACATCATGGCTCCCGTCAGATTTCCGGCTTATTTTCAGCATTGCGGCACCGGCCTGGTATCCACCGGTTATAAGGACTCTGCCTTCTCCTGCATCAAGTGCAGCCGGAACCGGAATACCGCATTGCCAGTTATCATATTCCCATAACACTTTCCCCGTGAGAGGATCTATCCCCGCAACCTTACCGCCGCTTGCAGCCGGCCCCCGACCGGCTGATGCAGTTATCATGACAACATGATCCTGGTCACCGGCTTTTACAAGCGCAGGACTCACATATCCTACAGGTCCAAGGGCTGCTGTTGTCCATCTGACATTACCGCTAAGCTTATCATAGGCAACAACTCCGGCCTTCGGAGCCTGTGAAGCTACAATAAGCAGATTGCCATAAACCAGCGGACACTGGGATATGGCCCATCGCGGAATCTGACCTCCTCCGAAGTCAGTCCATATATTTTTGTTCCACAAAGGTTTTCGTGTATTGATATCTATACAATAAAGATGACCGTAGGGTCCGCAGGTGTAAATCCTGTTTCCGTCAATCGCCGGGACACTCCTTGATCCCGGAAACTGAACGGCACCGGGAGCATCATATCCGAAACTCCATAGCTCCCTGCCGCTGGAAAGATCAAAACACCTCAGCCTGTCACCGGTCCTGTCATCCCTGTCAAGCAGGTAAACCCTGCCATCCCTGACAACCGGACCTCCGTAGCCAATGCCGATATTTGCAGTCCAGAGAATATCGGGTCCCTTCGCCGGCCAGGATCGTAAAATCCCCTTCTGGAAGGATGTACCGTTCCTCAGGGGACCAAGATATTGCGGCCAGTCCTGCGAGTTGACATTACCTGCACTGAGCAGGAATACAAGCAGGACGCCTGTAATCCGGAATTTTCTTATTCCTGAATTTTTTCCCATCTGCTGACAATAGTGAAAGAAAATACTTCTGCAATAATATTTTTACAATATTAAACCAAATCCCTAAAGTAGGTAAAATATGCTTAAGTCCCAATGATTTCAATACAGGTCCCCTTGCGGGAAAAATGATCTTCCCCTTTTACCAGCTGATGAATCCGCATAATTGAAACATGACAGATAAATTCATTATTTCGCTTATAAAAAATTTCTTGTTATTTTTGGAAAATGTCAGTTTGGAATTTCAAATAGTAAATATTTATAAAATCTAAATCTTGTATCAATGAAGAAGCTTACATTATCTGTTTTGTTTTGTTTAATAATCAGTTCAATCCTTTCTGTTTCCGCCCAGACGATTCCAAGGGAGGAACTTATCTTCCTGACCCGGGAGTGGAAGGGGGAACGTTTCCCCGACGGCCGGCCGAAAATTTCTGACGACCTCATCAGAAGAGCAAAGTATCTCAGTCTTGAAGATGCATGGCAGATCATGAACAATGAAGGATATTCAAACCAGTTCGAGGGAAACTGGAAAATGGTAAGAGATGATCTTCCCATCATAGGCCGT
>JAAYKX010000158.1 GCA_012522155.1 Bacteroidales bacterium | reverse complement strand
TATTTATCTCGATGAACTAAGGGCCTCCTCCCTTGAAACCATCGATTCTGCACTGATAGGGGAAGACGGGGCTTTCTCGTTCAGCCTCAGGCGTAAAGCACCGGCATTTTATCTCCTGAAAACGGATGAGTCCAACTTCCTGACCATGCTGCTCGAACCCGGGCAGATTGCAGAAATAAATGCCCCCAATGACTCGCTGAATTTTCCGGAAAAAATAAAGGGATCGAGGGGCACTGAACTCATGGCTGAATACAACAGAAAACTCAGTGAAACCATAAACAGCCTGTCCGGACTCAGGGAAATATACCTTGCAAGCGTCGGGACGCCGGACCTGCCGCTTGTCATGGAGAGGCTGGACAGCACCGCCCGGACATACCTTGACGATATCAGCTCATACACAAAAAAATATATCGATGAAAACCTTTCCTCGCTGATTGCACTGACTGCCCTGTATCAGCAGCTTGCCCCCGGCGAATATGTCCTTAATCCTCAAAATGATCTGGAATATTTCCTGAAGGTTGACTCCTCTCTGTACTCCCTGTATCCCGATTATGAACCCGTAAAGACACTTCATGAACAGGTGATGAACCTTGTATCGGACATGACTGCACAGAATATCATCGATTCCCGGTTCAGACACGGGACCGAGGCTCCTGAAATAAGTCTTCCCGATACTGCCGGAAACCTTGTAAAACTCTCATCTACCAGGGGAAGTATCGTGCTGCTGGATTTCTGGGCTGCCTGGTGTCCGCCCTGCAGAATGGAAAATCCGAACCTGGTGAAAGCATATGATCTTTATCATGACAGGGGATTTACTATTTTCCAGGTTTCACTTGACCGTACAAAAGAGGCATGGACAAAAGGTATCCGGGAAGATAATCTTGGAAAATGGATCCATGTAAGTGATCTGAAATACTGGAATTCGGAAGTGATACCCGTTTATAACCTTGAACAGATACCCACAAGTTACCTGCTCGACAGGGAAGGCAGGATCATTGCATCCAACCTGAGGGGAGATGAACTTCTGAACACGCTTGAACAGATATTCAATTAAATTATTAGCCTGAAAAAGACAATTGCCGAATCATGAAGAAATACATTTTCCTGATCATTCCGTTTCTGGTCCTCGCCTCCTGCAGCAAGCGCAATCATTTTACCCTGAAGGGAACAGTCGGGTCTTCCGCCCGGAAAACAATATACCTCAGCAGAGTGAAGGTGACTGAGGTCATAGCGGTCGATTCGGCAAAGATTAACAGCAGGGGCCTGTTCAGATTCAGGGTAAAGACGGGAGAAACTGATTTTTACCAGCTTGGAACTTCACCGGATAATTTCGTCACCCTTCTTGCCGCTCCGGGAGAAAAAATATATCTCCGTTCACCGGATGAAAACCTGGCGGAGAATTACACGGTGGAGGGATCTGAAGGCTCCGGACATGTAAGGCTGCTGGATATCAGGTTGCTGAAAACAAAAAAGAGTCTCGATTCAATAGCTGACTTATACAGGAAGGCAGAAACTGAAGCTGATTTTGAAACAAGGGGAAAAGCTCTTGAAGATGAATATGTGCAACTGCTGAAAGATCAGAGAAGGTTCAACATTGAATTTATTCTCGGGAATATGAGATCTCTGTCATCCATCAAAGCCCTGTATCAGAGAGTTGACGACGATACATACGTTCTTTATGACAGCCGCGCCCTGCAATATCTCAAAATCGTTGCTGATTCCCTGCAGAAATATTATCCCCGTTCAAACCACACAAAGGCACTGGCAGCTGATCTGTCGCGTGAAATGGATCAGTTCTACGGCCGCCAGCTTGAACAGATATCGGCCTCCCTGCCGGAAACAAAACTTGATCCCGAGCTGACGGATATTACGGGAAAAAGGATCCGGCTGTCCTCATTGAAGGGAAAATACGTATTGCTTACCTTCTGGTCCGTTGAATCACGGGAATGCATTGCTGAAAACCTTCAGCTCAAGGAATTTTACAAAACCTATAACAGAAAAGGATTTGAGATATATCAGGTTAACCTCGACCAGGATGAGGAAGCCTGGAGGAATGCTGTCAGGTTTGACGAGCTGCCATGGATAAGCGCCAGGGAAGATGATCCTTCAAACCCGCATATTGCAAGACTTTACAATGTCCGGTCACTGCCGGCCAATTACCTCTACGACCCGGACGGAACAATAGTGGCAAAGGATATTCATGGCAGGACACTGCAGCTGAAACTCAGTCAGGTATTCAACACCAGGTAAACGAATTGAAAAATCCGGGTAAAATATATTTCGCATCCGATTTTCATCTTGGTCTTAAAACCGGTACCCCGCCCCTTGACCGTGAGAGAAAGGTTGTCAGATGGCTGAATGACATTTCTTCTGATGCCTCGGAAATCTACCTGGTAGGTGATGTTTTTGATTTCTGGTGGGAATACAGGCTTGTTGTGCCACGGGGCTTTACCAGGTTCCTTGGAACCCTCGCATCACTGACCGACAGGGGTATAGCGGTTCATTTCCTGACAGGCAATCACGATATGTGGGTCAGGGATTATCTTTCCTCTGAATGCGGACTTATCATTCACACTTCACCCCTGACCACCGAATTCAATGGCAGGCGTTTTCATATTGCCCATGGTGAAGGGCTCGGATCAGAAAGCCTTGCATACCGGTTCCTCCTGAAAATATTCCGCAACAGCTTTCTCAGGGCACTCTATTCATCTGTTCACCCCTCAATAGGTGTCGGCATCGGACACTGGTGGTCACTCAATTCCAGGCTTGGAAAAGGAATGAGACTGGAATTTATGGGCGAAGAAAATGAAGATCTTATAAAATATGCCGGGGCCCTTGCAGGGGAAGAAAAGATAGACTATTTCATTTTCGGCCACCGTCACCTGGAGATGACTTTCAGACTGAAAAACGGTTCAGAAATATGCTTCCTCGGGGACTGGATCAGTCAGGGCAGTTTTGCCGAATGGGACGGAACCAGGCTGAGTCTGAAAACAGCGAAATACTAAAACGCTGCCGATCCTGATCTGCCGGACCGCGGGCAGTATCACCCGGAACATCAGACCTGACTGTCGATCCTGGCAGTTATTGTAAAGTAGGAATAAATATCATTAAGCGGAGATAAACGGTAATGCAATTTATTACCGGACTTCCATGCCATTTCAATCAGTCCCATATTACCGGTGCTCTCAACTTCCGGAGTCTGTTCCGCCAGTGATTTTTTAAAATGCTGCCTGAGCTCATCATTATCCAGTCCGGAAATAATATCCATCTTTCCCCTGAGCGTTTCCGTTTTACTGTTCCTGATAAGATTGCCTGTTGAGATATGATACACCCCCTCCCTGAACCTCAGGATGGCCAGAGGCATTCCGTACTTTTCCTCATCTTCGCGGCCCGGACTGTATTTTGCAACATTCTCTATCATTTCAACAAGAATACTGAATACCCTCTTTCTCAGTGTCTGTTCAATATTTTCTTCACTGAGTTTCTTTTCGGTAAATGAGATGACCTCCCTGCCTACTGCATGATTCAAATGTCCCGACCAGATAAGATAAATATCGTTGCGGGCCATCATTTTTCCCAGATTCAATGCCTTGTCCCCGTTAAAATGTTTTTCGGCACTGTCCGTATGAAAGCCTGTCCCTTCCGAATCCACCGTCTTGTTAAGCATGAAATAATGCTGCCTGTCATTCAGTCTGCGAAAATCATAGTCGAGCCTGTTCCCTGTCTTTTTTGCCATTTCAATAAGTCCCAGTCCGGCCCCGCCCTTGCTGCTCAATGATGAATCAGTAAGCATCCGGCGGTAAACGGATCTTATCTCATCCGGTGCCAGCCTGTTTATCTCATCAAGCCGTTTTCTGAGGTCATCAACATTGTCCGATGAAATAACATTTCCGGTAGTGACACTGTATCCCCCGCTGATCTTTGAATACAAAATCAGCGACATGCCTGAGGTTTCGGCATCATCCCCGTGCTTTGCAACATTCTGAAGACTTTCAACAACGAACATGAACAATCTTTTCCTGGCTACCGGTCCATATTCGGCTGTTTCCATCTCTCTTTCAATAAGCATAATAAGGGGAACTGAATTCTCGAGTGTTACCAGGCCTCTGTATGCAAACTTGAGCTCTTCCTTCTGCATTTCATCGCGCAAACGGTTAATGAGCTCCATAAAATAAACCTGTGAATAAATTTTATGTTAAATTTAATGAAAACCTTCAGAGGACAATATGGATAAACAGAAAATAATCAGGACTTATCAACAATACTGACTGAAAAATTATCCGCCCCGATCCAGGTTACGGTAGTTGATTGCCTCTGCAATATGCCCGGTGGCTATACCCTCAGATCCCGCCAGGTCGGCAATCGTTCTTGCCAGTTTTAAAATACGGTCATGAGCCCTGGCTGACAATCCCCTCATTTCCATGGCTGCCCTGAGAAGCCTTCCTCCCTCTTCGCCGGGATAACAGTATTTTCTTTGCATATACGGCGGCATCTGAGCATTGGAATATATTCCTTCCGCCCCGGCGAACCTCTCCGCCTGTATTTCCCTTGCCCTTATAACCCTTTCCCTGATTGTTTCTGATCTTTCAGCGCCGGAACTGCCAGTAAGCCTGTCAAACCTTACAGGCATCACTTCAATATGAATATCAATCCTGTCAAGGAGAGGTCCCGATATCCTGTTTAGATATCTCTGAACCATTCCGGGAGAACATACACATTCCCTGGAAGGGT
>JAAYKX010000157.1 GCA_012522155.1 Bacteroidales bacterium | reverse complement strand
GGAACAGGTTCCAAATGAATCAGGAGCAAGTTCCCGATAAACCGGGACAAAGTATCTGATGATTGACATTTATATTACAGACAGATGAAAAAGGTGCTTTTTATAGACAGGGACGGAACCATCATTGTGGAACCGGAGGACGAACAGATTGATTCCCTGGAAAAATTAAGATTCCTTCCCGCAGCCATAAGCAGTCTTGCAGCAATAGTAAAAGCTGCTGATTACGAATTGGTAATGGTAACAAACCAGGACGGACTGGGAACTCCTTCATTTCCTGAAAATACTTTCTGGCCCGCACATAACAAGATGCTTCAGATACTTGAAGATGAGGGTGTCCGCTTTGCCGAAATCTTCATTGACCGCAGCTTTCCGGAGGAAAATTCACCGGGCCGGAAACCGGGAACTGCAATGCTGACCAGGTATCTGACCCGGGGTATCGATCCGGATAATTCCTATGTGATAGGTGACAGACTGACGGATGTTCAGCTTGCTGAAAATATCGGCTGCAGGGCAATCCTCATCAGCAAAACCGCCAACCATGCCTCCTCCCCCGACGGAGATCATGATTCTGCTCCGGCCTCCGATCCCGCCGCGGCTTCTGATCCCGCAAAAGTATTTACTGCCGGCAGCTGGGATGAGATTTACAGATATCTTACATCAAAACCACGAACCGCCTCATTTTCAAGGAAAACGAATGAAACGGATATCAGTCTGCAGCTTAATATTGACGGTTCGGGCAAAAGCAGTATAAGCACCGGAACAGGCTTTTTTGACCACATGCTTGATCAGATAGCACGGCACGGGGGCTTTGATCTTTCCGTTCACGCAAAAGGGGATCTTGAAGTGGATATGCATCATCTTGTCGAAGATACGGCAATATGTCTGGGGGAAGCATTTCACAATGCCCTGGGCAGTAAGAAAGGAATTCAGAGGTACAGCTTCGTACTGCCGATGGATGATTGTCTTGCACAGGTTGCAATTGACCTTGGAGGCAGACCCTGGCTGGTATGGGATGTGGAATTCCGGGGCAGCCATATCGGTGAAATGCCATCAGAAATGATATTTCATTTTTTTAAATCATTCAGCGACAACGCGAAATGCAATCTCAACATAAAAGCTGAAGGTTCAAATGATCATCATAAAGCCGAAGCCGTATTCAAGGCATTTGCCAGAGCACTCGGATCAGCCGTGAAAAAAACAGGAAATTATGATCTTCCTTCCACCAAGGGAAAATTATGATCGCCATTGTAAAATATAATGCAGGAAACATCCTTGCACTCAGCGGTGCGCTGACAAAACTGGGATATGATAACATCATAAGCGATGACGGAAAAGAGATCAGGAATGCATCCAAAATCATCCTTCCCGGTCCGGGCGATGCCGCACCGGCGATGAAATACCTCAGGGACAGGGAGCTAGACAGACTCATTCCTTCCCTTAAACAGCCTGTACTGGGCATATGTCTGGGATTTCAGCTGATGTGCAGGTATTCGGAAGAAACTGAAAAGGACTGTCTCGACATTTTTAATACCAGTGTCAGAATG
>JAAYKX010000156.1 GCA_012522155.1 Bacteroidales bacterium | reverse complement strand
GGCAGCGCTTCTGTTTTATCCGGTATCCTGAACCAGAATCTCTTTACCATTCGTACATGGGGAGCTATTATCAATAACGACCGTATGGGTGTATGGATGCCGGGAGTAACACCCAGCCGTGCGCAAATACAATTTGTTGAAAATCCGGCTCTCACGCTTTCAACCAGTCAGGATGCCGTTTTTGGTAACGTACAGGTCAATGTAACCCCTCCTTCGGTATTAACCCTTACTTCCGATGTTTACATTGAGAGGATGGAATATGTTAAAGGGCTCATTTACCTCAAAGGTTTTAATCTGAAAGTGGACAATATGTGGCATCTGAATTCCGGAATTTTTGAGAACAGCTCGTCCAACAGCCTTCTGAGAGTATTGAACAACGGATTTTCAGGCAATTCCCTTATTTATACTGACGGTAAAGCCAGTGATGGGGGTCTTACGTTAAGGGTGGATGCCAATTCCCTGCCTGACGAGAATGAATCCAACAGACTGAATAATGCCGGACCAGTGACCTTTCCCCTGGGATTTACAACAAATGGTGGTAATTCACTATATTTCAGACCGGCTCAGATGATGGTAAAAAACTACAACTCACCGGGATATGTTACCATCCGGCCTGTCCTGGGAGCCTTGCAGACAACAAATCAATCCGGGGGCCAGGTTTTACAGCACTACTGGCGTGTTTCCCATTCGGATTTTTCAGGACTTCCGACAGTATCATTCCGCTTTTATTACCGGTATCAAACCGGAGTAAGCAACGTTGATTTATTGAATACCACCGGAGAAGCCAGCTATGTTCCTGGTAAGGTACTTGATGAAAGTCCATATACCCGTCAGTCTGAAGTACAAAATGATATTATAAGAAATTTTGGTACTGCAAATTACTCCCGGGCAATTACTTTTAACGGCTCCAGCAGCAATGGGTCATTCTCACCTGAATCAGCAGGGATAACTCTTGAAAACGCCAATTATACAGCTGGTGCAGCCAACCGTTTTACCGGAAGTGTACTCATCTATTATACCAGGGATGATGACCAGGAAGCCAGGTGGAACCAGGCAGTATCCTGGACCAACAGCAGTATTTTGAATCCGGCCCTTGACCCGCACGACAGCCGCCAGCCCGCCTCATCAACCGTTCCCGGGGCCGGGGACGTGGCAGTGATTGGCTGGATACCATGGACGGATAACGGCAAAGCAGCAAATTTGAGAGGCCAGCCGCATGGTATCTGGGTTACAGATACAAGACATGTTGCAGAAGTCGTATTTACCAGAATGACTGATGCCAATGGCAATCCCGTACCACGAAATTACCGATCAAACTTCCAGTTCAGACCAACCCTGACTATTAACGGCAGCGGTGATAATGGTGTCCTTCACGCCAAACTTGTAAAGGGAGAAGGCTCATTCTGGAACAGGGGATCGGATCCGGATTATACCATAATGGATATCGGCGATTTTGCCCGCCAGGATTCTTCTTATGTCATTTATGAAAATTTCACCGGCGGCAGAGTGATCTATAACACTCCTTCCCTGTTTCCAAATATTTATATTTCAAATGATAACTGGGGTGCCAATAACCATGATTTTACATTTGCCCGTGACATAACAACAACGGGTAACCTGGAACTCCTTGGAAATGTCAATCTTATTTTACCAAGTACCGGGACAGGCGGTAATATAACCATAGGCCGCAATCTTGTTATGTTCGTCAGTCAAAATTCGGGCTCCGGAGCGGAGATCGGTTTTGGCAACAGCGGACAGGCACGAAAAATTATTATTAAGGGAGACCTTATAATGGCAAATGCCGGCAGTGTTATAAATGTCAGAAGTCCCAACAACTCAGCTCCCCTGGTTGATCATGAACTGCATATTGGTGGTAATATCATTCAGGGAACAACTGCTTATGCATCCGGAGGGCTCAAACTGTACACCGGGCAAAACTATGACAGGATCACCCTTTACCTTGACGGTAACGATGATATGGTCTATAACCGGGTTAATGGTGATATTCCCAATCTCTACCGGCTGGTTATCAACAAAGGAAATGATCAGACCACAACTGCCAGATTCAATACTGATTTTATTTTAAACGGCCCGACTTCCGGAGCAGGTATACCCAAAGCCCTGGAACTGCAAAACGGAACATTCATTTACAACAATCCGAACAGTTCAAGAATATTGAATCTGACAACAGGAAATGACTATTTCAGTATACCAGCCACTGCGGGCCTTGAAATTATCCAGGGCAGGGTAAGAGCAGAAAATGAATCAGGGATCAGTCTCGACGGGAAGATTACAATACGTGGCGGAACACTTGATATGGCAGGCGGCAATAATCCTATAGAATATTCGGCATCGGGCAATGCCACAATCAACATAACAGGCGGAACACTTACCGTTGGGGGTCAGATACGGAGAAGTCCCGTTTCTGATGCCGGTATACTAAATTATTATCAGTCGGGAGGCAGTGTGACAGCCGGAAACAATACAGCTCCTGTCAGCAACAGAGGCGTTTTTGAAATACTCAATCAGGGAAGCTCATTCATCATGACAGGAGGTGATCTCTACGTTGCACGTTCACAGACAAACCCGGTCGTTTCAGCTTTTTATTTTGATCCTGATGAATATGATATTTCTCCGGAAGCCAATATACATATAGGGCATTCTGTTACCCCTTCTTCCCAGACAATAGGTGTCTTTGCCGGTAAGCCACTGCCAAAACTGAGGATCAACAACACCGGCAAACGTAATCCGGCAGCAAAACTGGAAATTGTCCCGGCAGTGATCACCGGTCTGCTGCAGATAGATGCCGGAGCCATTTTTGATGCCAACGGATTAAACCTAAGCCTTGACGGAAACATGAATGCCACCGGAACCTATATCCCCGGCAGCAACACTACCTTCTTCACAGGCAATGGAACGCAGACGATCAACGGAGGCGGAACAATAATTAATTTCCACAATATTGATAAATCCGGCTCAGGAAACCTTTCACTCAATGGCGGGAACAGCCCTCTGTATGTTGCCGGTTCGCTTAATCTCCGCAGCGGAACCGTTACAGACAACGGCAATACCATTACCGTAAAAGGAAACGTGCTCAATGATGCAGTTCACGTTAACAACGGAACGGGTGACGGTATAGTGATGAACGGAGATATTGCCCAGGTACTTACAGGCAACGGTACTTTCGGAAAGCTGACTATCAGCAATAACAATGGTGTTAATATCCCTGCCGGCAATCATTTGTTCATAAGCCGTTCACTGAAAATGGAAGCCGGTGTTCTTAATATTGGAAGTAATCTTCTCGAACTGGGAATAAATGCGATGATAGAGGAAGCATCTCCGTTCTCGTCATCAAACATGATAAAAACCAATATCTCGTTTACTGATTACGGTCTGAAAAAAATATTCCGCGCCGGCAGTACATCGCTGTTTACTTTCCCGCTGGGCTCCGACAATAAATATACACCGGTGACATTCAATATCACCGCCAACGGTAATAATAGCGGAAGTATTACTGTCAAGCCGGCCAATGAAGTACATCCGGGAATTCCCGATAACCCGGGAGGGCCTCCGGGATTTATTTCACAGGATAATGCCCTTCAGTATTACTGGACGCTGAAAGCTGAGGGCATGAGTGGTTTTTCTGCCATGGCCCGTATGTATTATGCAGATGGGGATATTAAGGTTAGCGATCCTTATACAATAGCAAATTACCGTACAGCCAGTCTTCTTGAAGATGGTTCAGGAACCTGGCTCAAGTTTCCCGAAACAGACTTTGATGAGTCTGGTAATTGTCTGATTTTCCGGTTTAACAACAAGGATGATTCCGGTATCAGCGGGGACTATACTGCAGGTATTGATAATGCAATTCCTGATATGGTCTCACGCTACGAGACGGTCAGCAGCGGCAACTGGACAAGTGCTGAAGTATGGGATCCTGCCATCTCCGGGGGACCGCGCGGAGCTGTTGCAAGAATAAACACATCACATATCATTGATGTTACAGCAAACAATATTGCAGGCTACAGAACAGAAATTTTTGGAACTCTCAAGCTTTATTCAACCAGCGGTCACAGACTGGGAATTATTAACGGCAGCGGCACTGTGTATCTTGAAAAAGGAGAAATACCTGCAGCCGTATACGACGATTTTTTCTCTCCGGCAGGGGGATCACTTGAATTTGGCGGTATAAGTGATTATGGCTTTCTTGGAGATATCAGTGAGGTTAACCATCTGATATTTTCCGGAACGGGAGAAAGGAAATTTTCCAACAATAACCTGATCATTAACGGTGATCTTACCATTTCAGGCGGTACTGGTCTCAACCTGATCAATTATTTTAACCGAAAAATAAATATCAAGGGTGATCTTAACCGTATCTCCGGCATGTTTTCCTCGGGCAGCGGATCCAATGCCACGCTGGCATTCACCGGAACTCTGCCACAGACATTAAGCGGATCCTTTACCGCTAATAATGCCCTGAACAACCTTGAGATCAATAATTCAAACGATGTAAACATTTTAAATGACGTTGAGATAAGAGGCGATCTCAGATTTATCAACGGATTGCTAAATATTGATCCTGCCTCAGCTTTCAGACTCAAGTACAATGCAAAAACGGTGCCGGAATCCGGTTTGCCGCAATCGTTTGTCAACGGAACCCTCATCAAGGAAATGATGAACGGCAACAGTTTCACATTTCCTGTCGGCAGCTACAGCACGGTCAAGGCCCACGGTCCCCTGATGCTTAAAAATGTAAGCGGCCCGTCCGGTATCAATGACTGGAGTGTTTCCTACTTTTTCACAAGTCCTTCATTTGCAGGTTACAGTACTGATAAATATAAAAATCCGGTATCAACAGTCAGCAATTCCGAATACTGGAAAATTGAAGCTCCCGAAGGCGGAACATCTGTGATCAGCATAATACTTGACGGATCAAGCGATGTAGCCAGTTCTCTTCCTGACCTGTCGACCCTCAGGGTTGTTGGCTGGAATCCTTCTGAGGATCAGTGGGAGATCGCAGGAACAAATGCGATAGTCAGCGGTACTGCAGTTGACGGAACAGTTACAACAAGTACAGCGGTTGATTATGAAAACTATGAATATTTTACTCTTGCCTCTGTAACACCTGTTGCAACAGGAAGTGCCACAATAACAAGTCCGTCAGTGGTAAACCTGTGCAGTGGTTCCTCCACTGCCATCACCGTCAATTTCACCGGCGAAATGCCGTATATCCTCACCTACACGGCAGGAGCCGTCACCCATACAACACCAGCAATAAATTCCCCTTCCTATAATATTACGGTCAGTCCTGCCGCAACTACCATTTATACACTGACCTCAGTGAGTGCCAACGGTATTCCGGGGAATATAAGCGGAGCATCATCGGTTACAGTCAATGTAAATCCTGTACCCACCGTTAACCTCTCCAGCTCAGTATCAGGTACAATATGTGAAAATACTTCAGTTACATTTACGGCGACTGCCGGACTGACAAACTACACCTTCAGAATAAACGGCAATATTGTGCAGAATGGTGCAGGAAATACATATGTCACCTCTTCCCTGGCTCCCGGCATCCAGTCAGTTGATGTAATTGCAAGCAATATTGCGGGATGTTCAGCCACAAGCAGTGCCATCACTGTTACGGTTAATCCGCTTCCCGCGGCTGCAGAGGCTGTTAGCGGACCCGTATCAGTCTGCCTCAGGGCATCAGGGACATATACCATACCGGTCATCCCAAATGCAACAAGCTATGTCTGGTCTGCCACTAACGGGGCTGTGGTCCCGTCGGGTAGCTCCCGGACGAAAACCATTAGATTTGACCGTTCAGGAGAAAGTATAGTTACTGTAAGAGGTTACAACAACTGCGGGTACGGTATTTCATCCTCAATTACTGTTATTGTAAGCAACCTGCCCACTCCCGGTACAGCCGGACCTGTTTCAGGTCCCGGACAGGTATGCCGGGGAACAGGCGGATACATCTATACAGTGGAGCCTGTATCTAATGCAACCAGCTATATCTGGGAATATACGGGAAGCGGTGCGCTTATCAGCGGAACAGGCAACAGTGTAACTATTGAGTTTCTTCCCGGAGCAACAACCGGAAACCTGCGGGTCCGGGGGACCAACGGCTGCGCTGACGGCCCCTTTTCACCCGATCACCGCATTACTGTCAACCCCTCACCCACAGTGGCTATCCTTCCATCTGATCCCTCAGTCTGCAGCGGTACAGACCTGAACATAACAACTACTGCTACGGGAGGATCAACTCCCTATTCATATTCATGGAATGGCGGAGGAGCTGCATTTCTGACTTCAACAGGCACAGCCGCAACAATATTCAACAGTCCTGCCGCAGGAAGCTTTGACCTCAGCAGTACTGTTACAGACAGCAATGGCTGTACAGGAACAGCCATCACCACCATTACTGTCTTTCCTGCACCTGTAGCCAACGCCGGATCGGATATTGACGGACTTTGCACAGGCATGTCACCTGTTACCATGGCAGGAGCCTCTGCATCCGGGTCATACAGCGGAACCCCTGTATGGAGCGGAGGAGGAGGCACGTGGACCCAGAATCCTGATCCCGCACTTGCAACTTTTACTCCTTCATCGCCTTCGGGTTCAACAATCGCAACACTGACACTCACCGGGGCCAATGGCTGCACAAATTCCACTGACAGCAGACTGATCTCGTGGAACGGCATTCCAGAGCAACCCGGCTTTTTCACATTAAGCAGCATCATTGTCTGCCAGGGTCAGACGGGTGTAATCTATTCAGTACCTTACGATCCAATGGTTACTTCATATAACTGGACCTATACTATTGGTACAGGAGTAATTATATCAGGAACCGGAAATAGTGTATCAGTTGATTTTTCACCAACGGCCACATCAGGCAGACTGAGTGTTACAGCAGAAAACAGCTGCGGGGCAAGTATTCCCAGATCTGTCGATATCGTTGTAACAACTCTTCCGGAAGCCACGTTCAGTTATCCGGGAAGTCCCTACTGTCCGGTGGGAACCAATCCCTTCCCGGTTTTCCATAATGGCGGAATACCAGGACACTTCAGCTCAACTCACGGTCTGGTATTCGTGGACCACACAAGTGGTCAGGTTGACCTTTCGGCAAGTTCTCCCGGTGACTATATTGTAACAAACACAATAGCTGCCACGGGAGGATGCGAAGCTGTAACAGCAACAAGTACAATATCAATTATTTCGGAATTTATATGGTCCGGTTCAGCTGATACTGACTGGAATAATCCTGATAACTGGTCATGCGGAGTAGTACCATCTTCTTCCTATTCCGTTGTGATAGAAAATGTAGGCAACAAACCGGTTTTAAATATGGGAGCAGCCGGAGCCATTAACAATCTGACAATTGCAAGCGGTTCTTCCCTTACCGTTACAGAGAATACCATCCGGATATCCGGAACTGTCATCAATAATGGTGTTTTCGATGCCAGTGAAGCAACGGTTGAGTTTACCGGCAGTATGGCACAGACAATAAATGCATCAGCTTTTACCGGAAATACTGTCAACGGACTTACAGTGAATAATATTTCAGGTGTTACACTGAGCGGAAACCTGAACGTAAACGAAGTGGTGCTGGTACAGAATGGATCACTAAATTCTGATGGTCATCTCACACTTCTTTCAACAGCCGGTAAAACGGCAATGATTGATGGTTCAGGCTCAGGCCAGGTAATCGGGAATGTAACGATGCAACGATATCTTCCCTCGGGCTTCGGATATAAGTATATCAGTTCCCCTTTCCTTAATGCAAATGTAAATCAGCTGGCAGATGACATGGATCTCGGATCAGCTTTCCCCTTGCTTTACAAATATGATGAAAACAGAATGTTTGGCGGAGTTCCCGCTTCAGGATGGGGCAGATATAATTATCCTGACAGCCTGCTTAAACCGATGCACGGATATTCCGCCAACCTTGGTTCACTTTCCCTGCCGGCTACGGTTGATATTACCGGAACAGTAAACAACGGCTATATTTCAAGGACATTGTACAATCATAATAACCCTTACACCACGGGTTTCAACCTGGTTGGCAACCCCTACCCCTCACCTATTGACTGGAATGCTCCTTCCGGCTGGACAAAAACAAATATTGATGCTGCCATCTATTATTTTGTTGCCAGTACAACAGATCCCTACGGAGGAACATACAAAAGCTATGTTGGCGGTGTTCCGGCAGATCCTCTGACAAATGAAATTATTCCTTCAATGCAGGGATTTTTTGTACATGTCTCCGACGGACCCTTCCCTGTTGAAGGTATCCTTGCAATGGACAACAGGGTAAGAGTTACCGATCTGAACAAACCTTTTGCAAAATCTACCAAAAACGGGCCAATACCCTTGTTAAGGATTACCGCAGGATTTTCTGACAATCCCCTTTCTTCAGATCCCTCTGTAATATATTTCAGTGAAAAAGCCGAAACTGATTTCAACAGCGAGCTTGATGCACTGAAGCTGATGAACACGGATCTGTCGGTTCCGAACCTGTATTCATTTGCTACGGACGGATCAAAACTATCAATAAACGCTCTTCCGTCATCTCTGGTCTCGGGATATAAGGTTCCCCTCGGATTAAGTATCAGCAGGACAGGGACTATCACATTCAGTGTTTCCCGGCTTGACCCCATGCTTGGTATCACCACACTGATCCTTTCTGATGTTGAGGAAGGCATCGATCATGACCTGATGCCGGGTAATCAGTATTCAGTTACCCTTCCTGCGGGAGAATATCCTGATCGTTTTTTAATCTATCTGAACTCCTTCCCCACCGGAATGGAAAACGTGAAGACTGATGAATTTTCTTTCAGGACATATTATACAAGGGGAACACTGGTATCTGATATAAACATGACATCTGCCACAAACGCCGTAATGACGGTCACCGATATTACAGGAAATGTAAAATTCATTGAAAAAATTTATGAACCGGGACATTATGAACATAACATGGATCTTATTCCCGGCATCTATATAGTTACGGTTAATTGTGAGAACAGAAGGATCTCAAGAAAGATCACGGTCTGGAAATAAGAAATGACTAAGTTGAATCATATAAAGAAAAAATTCGGGAAGCTGGCCGTCATTGTGACAGCCGGCATTCTGCTTTGCGGAATGTGGAACGAGGCAAAGGCTCAGGAGGATCCTCCACGGCCCCCTTCAATCACACTGACAAGGGATCTGAGCTTCGGTGCGTTTTATAGTGCAACGGGAGGAACGGTTACTGTTGACCAGGATGATACCAGAACTTCTTTCAATGTTACATTATTTACTTTCAGCAACAGTTCGGCAGCCCGGTTCAATATTTATGCCAACAGGGGAACCATTATCAGCATACTTAATATTCCCGATTTTCAACTGACAAACGGTTCATATTCAATGACTGTCAGCATCACGGCCACAAATCCGCTTCTGCCTTTTGTAAACAATAACATATATATGGTACCTGCAGAACTAAGCATGGGAGCAACTCTTTCTGTCGGGTCTCCCGCAGCCAACCCGCCCGGCACTTATTCGGGTACTTTCAATGTAACACTGGTCGTTGAATAAATAGTCAGAGAGAATTAAAAGACTGAATTAAATGAGACTGAGAAACGCATATTCCGGATTGAAGAAATCAGGATATCCGCGTGATTTTATGACCAATAGTCTCTTTTTTGCCCTGTTGTTTTCCCTTCTTCCTGTATCTTCTTTAAAATCCCAGGACCTTCCCGAATATGATGAAATTGGTATTTTCCTTGTCATACCCCGTCTGGGCGGTACAGAGATGGATGCTGTGATCAGGGATGAGGAACTCTTTCTTCCCGTACATGATCTTTTTGATTTTTTAAAAATCCGGAGCATCCCATCCCCGGGTATGGAAACCATCAGCGGATTTTTCATCAGTCCCGAAGCAAAATATGAAATAAACAGGCGCAACAATACAATCACCTACCAGAACAAAACCCATAATATAAAACCCGGCGATCTCATTCGGACTGAATCGAATCTTTACCTTCACATTTCATACTTCGGCAATATATTCGGACTGGAATGCAGATTCAGCTTCAGGAGTCTCTCCGTTACCGTGGAGAGTAAAACAGAATTACCTCTTATCCGTGAAATGCGTCTTGAAGAAATGAGACGGAATCTCACACGTTTAAAGGGTGAAGTCAAGGCTGACACCACAATAGGACGGACTTATCCCCTGTTCAGATTCGGAATGGCTGACTGGTCGGCTTTCGTCTCGGAACAGACAGACGGAACCACTGATACAAGAATAAATCTTTCACTTGGTTCGATGATAGCAAAAGGAGAATTCAATGCCCATCTCAATTATACCAATCAGAATCATTTATCCCTGAAGCAGCAGAATTATCTGTGGCGTTATGTAAACAACGATTTCAGTCCGCTCAGGCAGGTCATGGCAGGAAAAATAAATACCGGTTCAATTTCCTCTGTTTTTAACTCCGTCATTGGCGTTCAGTTAACAAATACCCCGACAACCTACAGAAGATCCTTTGGTTCCTATACTCTTTCAGATGTGACCGAGCCCGGCTGGATTGTCGAACTATATGTCAACAATGTCCTGGTGGATTATGTAACCTCCGATGCCTCAGGCTTCTTTACATTCGAGGTTCCTCTTGTCTATGGCAATACTGCTGTAAGGCTCAAGTTTTACAGTCCCTGGGGTGAAGAACGGACAAAGGAGCAGAATATCACTATTCCCTATAATTTTCTTCCGGCAGGAACATTCGAATACAATGTGGGGGCGGGAGTGGTTGAGGATTCCCTGCTGAGCAGATTCAGCCGTGCAAGGGTCAACTACGGGATCACCCGCAGCCTGACTATCGGAGGAGGTACGGAATATCTATCATCAATAAGATCAGGACAGGTCATCCCCTTCCTGAATACATCTTTCAGACTTTCAAACAATATCCTGTTGTTTGGTGAATATGCTCACGGGGTGAGGACAAAAGGGACCCTGAGCTACAGGATGCCTTCCAATCTCCAGCTGGAATTCAATTATACCTGGTATAACAGGGATCAGCAGGCAATCCATTACAACTACAGGGAAGAAAGAAGGGCAGCATTATCATTCCCCCTGAAAATAGCAGGATTTAATTCCTATCAGAGGTTCAGCTATTATCAGATCGTTCTACCCTCATCTGACTATACTACAGGCGAATGGGTATTTTCAGGTTCTCTTTTCGGTGTAAATACCAATCTTACAACCTACGGTCTCTTCCTCGGAAAAGCAAAACCAAACATCTACAGTAATCTTTCACTGGCATTCAGACTGCCGGCAAATTTTATTATTATGCCCCAGACGCAGTATTCTTACAGCCGGCACGAATTCATCAACGTCAAAACAAGAATTGAAAAGCGTATTTTTAACCATGGCTATATTAACTTTTCCTGGGAACATAATTTCAGAACATCCTCCAGCCTTTCCGAACTGGGGCTACGTTATGATTTTTCATTTGCACAGCTCGGATCTTCATTCCGTCTGCACGGCAGGAAGCCGTCATTTGTACAATATGCCAGGGGAAGCCTTATCAATGACGGACAAACAAGATATCTGAAGGCCGACAACCGAACCAACGTAGGCAGAGGAGGCATTGCAATAGTACCCTATCTCGACCTTAACTCAAACAACAGGAAGGATCCCGGAGAACCGGCAGCATACGGACTAAAGATTCACACAAACGGAGGACGTATTGAAAAGAACGACAAGGATACCATCATTTATATCCTTGGTCTTGAGCCTTATACCCAATGTTTTATTGAACTCGACCCCAACAGCTTTGAAAATATATCCTGGAGACTGAATCAGAGATCACTGAGTGTTGCGGTTGACCCCAATATCATCAAGACGGTTGAAGTACCCGTAATGGTTGCAGGAGAAGCAACCGGAACGGTTGAACTTGAAGAATACGGTATCAGGAAGGGCCAGGGACGGATCATAGTCAATTTTGAAACCGGTACCCGAAGGGCTGCCGGACGGGTACTCAGTGAGGAAGACGGATATTTCAGCTATTTCGGTCTTTCCCCCGGAAAATATACTGTAAGGATTGACACTGCCCAGCTCAGAAAACTGAATATGACGGCTCAGCCTGATTCAATCCTGTTTGATGTTGCAGGAGGAAGTGACGGGGATTATGTTGAAGGACTTGATTTCGTCCTGAGAAGAAAAGAACAGGAGATAATACCTGTAATTGATGCCGGAGAGGAAGGCAAACCATTCACCAGAAAGGATACTGCCATTATGGTGATACACGAAGTTGTTGAGGAGTTGGTCACTATTTCAGAAGATTCCTGGGCAATACAACTGGGTGCATTCAGGGTAAGGGCAAATGCCGAACGTTACAGAAGGACTCTGGAAAAACTACTGAACAGGAAGGTTGACATCGTTATTGAAGATAACTACTGGAAAGTACGGGTACCCGATCTGAAAACCCGGGATAATGTCGATAATGATCTTGAACTTCTCAGGAAAAACGGTGTCACCGAAGTATGGGTTATCAGGCTGAAGGCAAAACAGCAGCAGCTTATTCTTACCGAAAGACAGGATACGGTAATAAGTATCACTGAAACAACTGAAATAATCGCTGAACCGCCCTTTGACCGTGCAAGTTCAGTCGAGATGGGAGTATTTGACAACACAAAAGCTGCTATTGCACTGAAAGATACTCTCCTTGAGTTTGTTCATATGCCGGTTCTGATAATCCGTGAAGACGACCGCTACAAAGTCAGGGTAACAGGTTTTGCCAGCTGGGAGGAAATGATGAAGTTCATTTCATCACTTGAAAAATCCAGGTTCGGTGATATCCGCATCCACAGCCTGCGCAGACCACCGGATACGGCTGTTCCTCCTGAAAAAGCAGAAGAGATCCGGACTGACAGCATAGCAGAACCAGCGGAAATAATACCAGTGGATATAACACCGGCGGAGCCTGAACCTGAAGAGGCAGCAGTAAAAAAAGAACCGACTGTTGCCCTGCAGGCCGGAATATTCCACAAAAAATCACGGGCCCGGAGAGCCGTAAGAAAAATATCATCAAAACTTAATCTCCCGGCCGAGATAGTGCTTCAGTGGGATTATTATCATGTGGTCATAACCGGCTTCCATACCAGGGAGGAAACCTATATGTATTTCCCGGAACTGGCTGCATTGGGTTATCCGGGTGTGACAGTAATTGAAAACTATAAACCGGGAAAAGTAAAATAACAGGGACTCATTCGGAACCTCTCCGGACAACACAGAATGATTTCTCACTCTTCCGGAACCTCCCCGGGCAACACAGAATGATTTCTCACCATTCCGGAGCCTTCCCGGGCGACACAGAATGATTTCTCACTCTCCCGGAACCCGGCACACTATCCTTACTTATCATACTGCCCTGAAGAGAAGACTGAAATCCTTTTTCAGAAGTCATTTCATATTTCTAAATTTGTAGGTATTATGGTTCTTTTACCGACTTTCAGTCTCAAAATTGGTTTTAAGTCCTTCAACTGAAAAATACTTCATATGAATCCAGGCAGGTTTTCCCTCGTATCACGTTTAAGGAGTTTTAAATTTGCATTCAGGGGTCTTGGTGCATTGCTGAAATATGAACATAACTCAAGGATACATCTTTGTGCAGCCATAATTGTTGTTATCCTGGGAATCCTGCTGAAAATCAGTCTGACAGAATGGTGCCTTCTTTTACTGGCAACCGGCTTTGTATTCTTTTCAGAACTTGTCAATTCATCTCTCGAAGCTGTTTCGGATGCAGTAAAACCCGAATGGAATGAACAGATCAAGAAAGCAAAGGATTATGCCTCAGCTGCCGTACTTGTTGCAGCTATCACCTCGGTTTTTATCGGAACACTGATTTTTCTTCCCCGCCTGATACTGTTATTTTAAAATTGATTCGTAACTTATAGCGGCAAAATCTGATTTTACGTTAAATAACAAGTTTTCAGGGATCATACTGTACAATTTAATATTTTCATCATGACAAAAAGTAAATTAACACGTCGTCAGGCTATAACTGCGGTATCGGCAGGAGCCCTCGGATCATTTGTCAACTGGTCGTTTCCGTCATTTAACATTAATAACAGCGATCAGCAGAAACTGGCAATAAATGGAGGTGAGAAAGTTCACAGGGGCAGCTGGCCCGAATGGCCCGTCTGGGATCAGTCTGCCGAAAAAAATATCACCGGGATGCTTCGTTCCGGAAGATGGTGGAGAGCTGATGGTGAACATATTGCAGATTTCGAAAAAAGATATGCCGAGCTGATGGGTGTAAAAAGGTGTCTTGCAACAGCCAGCGGGACAACATCACTTATTATTGCCCAGAAAGCACTGGGCGTTGATGCCGGTGATGAAGTGCTTGTCTCACCCTTCACCTTCATCGCAAGCTACAATGTCATTTTCATGAATAAAGCCCTTCCGGTATTTGTTGATACGGATCCGGAGACATTCCTGATGGATCCCTCAAAAATAGAATCACGTATCACGGAACGGACAACAGCCATCATTCCTGTACATATTTATGGTCTCCCCGTCGACATGGACAGGGTAAACGAAGTGGCAGCGAAACATAATCTGAAAGTTATTGAAGATGCATGTCAGGGCTGGCTGGGTGAATACAAGGGAAAAAAGCTGGGATCACTGGGTTATGCAGGCTGCTTCAGCTTTCAGAATTCCAAAAATCTTCCTGCAGGGGAAGGCGGCGCCATTATCAGTAACAATGAAGAACTGATGGATAAGTGCACTTCCCTTCACAACTGCGGAAGGCCTTTCGGTTCCGTAGCCCGGACATCAGCTTATCCGATAGCGGGAATCAATTTCAGAATGCAGCAGATTCAGGCACTGATCCTTATGTCTCAGATGAACCGTATCCGGAAAGATGCTGACATCAGGCTTGCCAATGCACTTTATCTCGATGCCAGTCTTAAAGATATTCCGGGAATTATTCCTGCGAAGCTGGTTGTAGAAAACTGCCGGTCTGCCTACCACCTCTATGCATTCAGATATATAAGCAGGGAATTCAATGATGTGCCGAAATCGAGATTCATGAATGCCCTTCAGGCGGAAGGCATACCCTGCAGCGGAGGCTATGGTCCCCAGAACAGGGACGGACTTATTGATGAACAGCTTAATTCGAAAGGATACAAAAGACTGTTTTCCGAAGCACGTCTGAAACAGTGGAGGGAAGAAAATGTTCTTCCGGGTAATGACAAACTGTGTGATGAAGCAGTTGTTTTCACCCAGAATATCCTTCTTGGCAGCCGGAGTGACATGGAGGATATTGTCAGGGCTGTCAGGAAGATCTACCAGAACAGGGATTCACTGAAGACCTGACGAAATGAGAATAATTTGCCATTACCTGTTAACGCTGTCTTTGGCTGTCCTGATCTGTTCCTGTTCACACAATCAATCAGCTCCGGATATTTCCGGGGAACAGTCAAATAACATACGTGATTACCTGGTTAAGGTTGCAAAGGATATTACTGCCAATTCCGGTACCTCTATTGTTTCTGCAACGGAATGGGAAAAGATCAGGCCGGAGCGTCATTCTGAATTCATAGAAATGATAAGTCTTCAGGATATGCCTCTTGACGGAGAAAGGCCTCCCCTGAATGTAAAGATCACCGGAACAGTCCACAGGGACGGATACAGGATAGAAAAGCTTTACTATGAATCACTTCCGGGCCTTTACGTTCCTGCAAACCTTTATATCCCCGACAATATAAGCGGGCCTGTTCCCGGTATCATTTATCTGTGCGGCCATTCGCCTACACAGAAAGTTCATTACCAGGCTCATCCTGCCAAATTTGCACAGCTTGGCTTTGTCTGCCTCATTGTTGAAACCATCCAGTTTGGTGAAGTCCGGGGCGAACATCACGGCTGCTATGCAAGGGGATGGTTCAACTGGTACAGCCGGGGTTATACGCCTGCCGGCGTGGAAGTATGGAATGCCATAAGGGGTCTGGACCTCCTTTCCGCAAGATCTGAAGTTGATGAACAGAACCTGGGCGCTACGGGAATATCCGGCGGAGGGGCAATAAGCTGGTTCCTGGCAGCAGCTGACCTGAGGGTAAAAGCTTCAGCCCCGGTATGCGGCGCCAGCACGATGGAAGCACATATAACAACACGTACCGTTGACGGTCACTGCGATTGTATGATGCCAATAAACAACGGGCTAATAGATTTTCAGGATATAGGTGCCCTGATAGCACCAAGGCCTCTTCTTATAGGACAGTCGGACCGTGACGGCTTAAACCGGGTAGAATCGGTCCGCAGGATTTACAGGGATCTGAAAAGGATTTATGAACTGCATAATGCTTCCGCCAATATCGAATATATTGAAACACCCGGCGGTCATTCCTACCATAAAAATTCAAGGGAAAAGATCTTTTCATTCTTTGCCGGCCACCTTATGGACAAAGACCTTTCACCTGAAGAAGCAGGGGATATTGATACTTCCCCCGATAACATCCTGTCAGAAGAGGAATTAAGGGTATATACGGCCGGACCTCCTGCTGATGACCGGACAACAGTCATTCAGGATTCATTTGTAAAACTTGCCGGCGACCCGGAGATTTCTTCGGAAAATGATCTTGATACACACCGTAAGACTGTCACCGACTTTCTGAGAAGGAAAAGTTTTGCTGCATTCCCCCGGGACCCGCCATCCTTTGATTCTGTTAAAGTGTTCAGGACACTCGACAGGGCAACCTACGGCAGTGATATCTACAGCTTCGTCACCGAGGAAGGCTGGAGATTGAAAATTGATATACGTTGGAGAAACGAAGCCTCACAGGAAAAGCCTCTGATGATCGTATTACGCAGTCCGGATGAAAACCGCCAGGAATCGGAAGGATTTTCCGGACAGGCCGGGAAAGACTGGAATATTGCATATTTCGAAGTAAGAGGAGCAGGCGAATACGGGTGGGACCCGAATCTCCGGTGGCATATTCGCCGTGCATCGGCATGGCTGGGAAGGACTCTTGCATCAATGCAGGTATATGATCTTATCCGCTGCATTGAATTCTGCAGGACCCTTGAAGGATTAAATGCCGATTCAATAGGAATTGCAGCCAGGAATGACATGTGTGTTGTTGCACTCTATGCCGCCCTTCTTGACGGAAATTGCAAAAGCATAATACTGAAGGATCCTCCGGCCAGCCAGGATGAGGCGAGCCGCCCGGATGGCAGGGGTCCGGCAAACGAGATACTGAATTGCTTAAGGATCACGGATGTTTACCGGCTGCCGGCACTCCTTTCGCCGGCAGAGGTCACTTTTGCCGGTGACATGCCGGAATCTTACAAATGGTCAGATAATATTCTGAAAAAGCTCGGTAAGAAACCTCTTAAAACAGTAAAGAATTTGTAAGAGGTACTTGTTACTGACCACTCAGAACCATGTTCTGAAGCTGTTAAATATTTAAGATGAAACGACCATGAAAAGAATATTCATACCCGGGTATGACTGGAGATCCATGGGAGAATCCCCATGATTGGCTTCGCCGGGCTCGCAGAAATAATAATTGTCTAACTTTAACATTTACGAATGAAATTTGTATCCAGAAGAAATATGATCAGATCAGTAATTTACTCTGCATTCTCAGGGCTTATCCCCCGTCAGTTTTCCGAAATATCTTTTTTCCAGAGAAAGCCGGAGCGGGTTTTTGAGCCCTCCTATCTGAGACTGCACCGTTCGGGAGAACTGAAAAGACGCGGGGAAAAACTCTGGGCAATGTTGGAAAGCTGTGAACTGTGTCCGAGGATGTGCAAAGTCAATAAGCTTAAAGGAGAAAAAGGATTCTGTCAGGCAGATTCCACTCTGGAAATATCATCTGCCCATCCGCATTTCGGTGAAGAAAGGCCTCTTGTGGGAAAAGGAGGATCCGGTACCATATTCCTGTCAAACTGCAGCCTTAGATGCGTCTTTTGTATTAACTACAGCATCAGTCAGGAAGGTGAAGGAACAAGAAGAACCATTGACCATTTTGCAGGTATGATGCTTTCCCTGCAGAAGATGGGTTGTCCCAATATAAATGTTGTTACTCCCACCCACTATTCCCCTCATATCCTCCTTGCACTTGACAAGGCTGTATCCGGGGGTCTGAAGGTGCCTCTCGTATATAATACCTGCGGCTGGGAAAGGACAGAAGTACTGAAAATGCTTGACGGCATAGTGGATATTTACCTTCCGGATTTTAAATATTTCAACGGACAAAAAGCAGCCAGGTATTCATCCGGAGCTTCGGAATATCCCGAAGTAACAAAACAGGCTCTCCTGGAAATGCACCGCCAGGTGGGAGTGGCAAAACCTGCAGCCGGCGGACTCATGCAAAGGGGACTGATGATCCGGCACCTTGTAATGCCAAACAAGGCAAGTGATTCAGAAAAAATCATTGACTGGATCGCAGATAACCTGCCCGCGGACACCTACCTGAATATAATGTCACAGTACAGTCCTACGTACAAAGCATTTGATTATCCCGAAATTTCCCGCAGAATAACACGCGAAGAATATTCAAGTGTTGTTAATCATGCAAAAGCTGCAGGACTGACAAACCTGGAAATCCAGGGTTACCGCTTCGGCTGATAATATTACCGTTCCCCCCCTTGCGGGCTTTACAGTCTGTCCAGGGCAAGCCCGGCAGCCTTCGCCCTCAGTGCGGAACTTCGTTTAGCGCGGCGTTATCCGGTATGTCTTCAAAATAAATACTCATCTCCCTGAGAGATCGACAATCTTTCCGTCATGATAGATAGTCCAGCCCTGTGTTTCTTCCCCCTTGTCGAAATAACATTCATAGGTCGTCCTTGTCGCGTTTATGACAGGCGCGGCATTCATTCCTTCAAAATCCTCCCGGTCAAGGCCAAGGGACTTAAGATCTGATGTATATGTTCCGAATTTTTTAAAATACTCATGCTGCAGGTAATAAACCATTCTTAAAGCCCATTTTTCATCAAGATCCTTGTCAGGAACAAATGTTTCAGTACCTGCACCGGCTTCAATACCGGAAAATTGCATATAGCCCCACATTTCAGGCATGTGCATGTTAATACGACCCTGTGGCGACCATACCCAGTTATATTCCGGATAAGACCTGCCGGTCGACGGATCGGTTTCCTTCCTGTACCGGCCATCCTCAATGACAGTCCGCCATTGCACCCTGGAAAAATTAATTCTCCAGTGATCGCCTCCCCGGGGCAGGGCAGGTCCCCTGTTACATTCCCTCAATACTTTAAACGGTATAGCAAACTCAACACTCCAGCCCCTGTCGGTATCACGCGGATCGTTGATGGTCCCATCGAGCCGGGTTCCCACTTTCAGATCTTTGATATCCCAGCCTGTAACTGCCGGTCCCCCGTCACGGTAGGGCTTTATAAGAAGAAGATCCCATTCCGTACCAAAGGCATTCACTTCCAGTTCATAATAATTATGGGTATCGCCGTCCGGATCAATAAAAACCTCGAAATCGTTATCAATAAATATTACTGTATCCCTTTGTCTGAGAGTAGCCCAGAGGTGCGGCTCCTCCATTTCAACAGCAATATACAGGTATTCATCATCCCACAGCATTTTCAGACGGGTTTTATAATGCGGATTGGGCTTCAGATCTCCTTCAATATCAACAAAATAATCTGTCCACGGAGCAGCTTCCCAGTCTGATTCATTTAAAATTCCGTCAACCGTAATATACCCGGTCGTTCTATAACATACATATCCTTTGGGGTCAGGTTTCGGGGGAATAAATGAATGTGGGTCTTCAAGCACACCAGGTGATGTGGAACACGAAAACAGCAGAAGCAACAGGACTGCAGGAACAAAAAAACGGAAGTCCCGTAACAGC
>JAAYKX010000155.1 GCA_012522155.1 Bacteroidales bacterium | reverse complement strand
TTACAAGGAGGATCCCCTTCCGAAAACAGAAGTAGATATACGCCTGGAATATTTTAATACCAGTTCCTCAAAATGTATACTTGATGTGTTCAAGAAACTGGAAGCCATTCACAAGGCAAAAAATGAGGTGATAGTAAACTGGTATTATGAAGAAGATGACGAAGATATGCTCGAAGCTGGTGAAGATTATGAATCAATAATCCGGGTTCCCTTTAAAATGATAGAAATAGCAGAATGAGTTTCAAAATAGTTGGTTTATGACCTCTGTCATTCGGGGACGGGCTGTATCACGGGATACAGCCCGTTCTGATTATGATCTTGTGTTGCTGTTTTTTCTCCCCATGGCTTTATTTCCCGAGTCAAGTATTTTTTTCAGGACCCTGAAATAAAGAGCGAAATACATTGCAAGGGTAATAGACCAGAGGACAATGACGTTGATCCAGTAAGTATCTGTTTCCCGGCCGAATAATTTCTTTACCGGAGCATAAAAATGGGCCTTTATAAAATTATGTTCCGGATACATGTAAACCGGATCCAGTTTCTGGATCATTTCATTTCTGTATTCAATTATCTTTTCTGTTTCATTCTTGTTTACAACAAATTCCTCAAGGGCTTCATTGGCATAATTATCCCTCATATCCAGAAAGGCTTTATTGTCTGCATCCTGAAGCCTTGTGATAACAGCATCCTTCTTTTCCTTTGCAAGGTTTGAACAGGCTACATAATATCTTCTGACCTCTTCGGCATAGTTCAGAGCCTCCCTGACAATTTCCGGGGTGATCCTCTCCGGTGTAAGATATTCAAGATGCGGGAATTTCAGCAGCGGTGTTGCGGCAGCCTGTTTTGTAAATTCATTATAAACAAGTTTCAGTTTTTTGTAGGAATCTTCATTCAACATATCCCTTTCCATATCTGACTGAATTCTCTCCAGTCTGCCTTTTATTTCCGGATGAAGGAAATCCTTCCTGTACCTGGCCTGGCTTATTGCCTTGTCATAGACATAGAACTGCTTCCCGTACAAATTGTCCTTGAACTGTTTAACTGCCAGTGCCTCGTATCCCCACCGCGCAGTTATCATTTCTCCGTAAAAGGGGATTGATACCGGAGAAGACATCCTGGGATTGAGCTTTTCAAATTTTACCATTACCCCGCTGAGCATGATCTGGGGAATTACCAGGAAGGGTATGAGGATATATATTGTCACAACTGCCTTGAAACTGTCTGAGATGACCAGGCCCAGCATGTTGGCTCCGGCCCAGCAGCTGAAAAGAACAAGCCAGTATTCGAAATGCATTCCTTTTATACCGGTAATCCAGTTTCCTATCAGGACAAAGGAAAAGGCCTGAATGGCTGAGATGCCGAACTGGACAATTACTTTCGACTTGAGATAGCCGTTCCAGCTGAGGTTCAGAAATGCTTCCCTTTTCAGAATCTTACGGTCCTTGATTATTTCCTCGGCGCTTACTGTGAGACCCATGAAGATAGCCACTATCACCGACATGAAGATATAGACAGGGAGATTGACATTTTCAAAAAGTGTATATCCGGGGTTTCCAGAGCCTTCATCAAAATCTCTTTTCAGGTAGGCGAGAAAAAGTGCCAAGACGGGTGCCTCGAACAGGATGATAAGCAAATACTGGATATCGGAAATCTTTGAGAGAATATCACGTTTTACAAATACGATCATCTGTCTGAGCCTGTTCGGGATATTGAAGTTGATATCCGGTATTGAGTCCCCGCACTCCAGTTCTTCTTCCTTTTTGTCAGCCAGGTACAGTTCATACCAGTCGGCAGGGGATATCCTTCTGCTGTCGGTTGCCTGTCCGCTTTCGGAGTACACCCTGGTTTCAAGGATATTGAAGATCTGGTCAGGATTTACATTTCCGCAGGCATAACATTCACTCTCGTTATAGTTGGTCTGTTCAATCTTTTTCTTGAAATAATTTATCGATTCCACCGGATTCCCGTTATATACGGGATACCCGCCGGTGTCAAGAATTATAAGCTTGTCAAACATTTTGAAGATATCCGACGACGGCTGGTGAATGACGATGAAAAGCAGTTTGCCCTTGCGGGTCAGGTCTTTCAACAGGTCAAGTATGTTTTCGGAATCGCGTGATGACAGGCCTGAGGTTGGTTCATCAAGAAAAAGTATCGATGGCTCACGAATAAGTTCAAGTGAGATATTGAGTCTTTTCCTCTGTCCTCCGCTGATCTTTTTATTCAGCGGACTTCCCACTTTCATGTTTCTTATCTCATAGAGGCCCAGATTTTTCAGAACATGATCAACTTTTTCAATTATTTCCCCGTCACTAAGGTTTCCAAAACAAAGTCTGGCATTATAATAGAGATTTTGAAATACGGTGAGATCCTCAATCAGCAGATCATCCTGTGAGACAAAACCTATCAGTCCCTTGATCTTTTCCTTTTCCCTGTAAATATTTATGCCATTGATCAGAACTTCACCATCGGAAGGCTGGTCTGATCCGTTCAGGACATGGAGAAGGGTTGATTTACCTGCACCGCTGGCTCCCATTATGCCATCCATTCTTCCCGATTCGGTTTTAAAGCTCACATGATGAATACCGATTTCGCCGCTCCTGAACCTGTACTGCAGGTTATTCACTTCATAAACTACCCTGGACGACTGGAAGTCTTCCATTAGAAACTGCATTGTGACATCCCAGTAATAGACCGGTTTCACTTTGGAGAAGCGGATAGATGATCCTTCACTGAAAGGATATACCTTGTCCTCCTGCAGCAGCTGCACACTCATTGACAATTCTCCCGATCCCCTGTAGCGGAGAAAATACATGTTTACCGAGGGTATGTAAAGAATCCAGACCTGGCCTTTAAGCCGTTCCCTGTAGATATGCCTGGTTTCCCTGAGGCTGCTTACCGGATTGCCGTCTATCAGAAGAAGATTCTGTGAGTCAGGGATTTTTACAACCGGAGTCAGAATAAACAATTCAATAAGATCGTATTCTTCTTTTTTTATGTTCAGTCCTTCCGACAGGGTTCTTATAAAACCGAGTTCCATGGCACTGATTGCCCTGTTCCCTGACTTGCAGAATTCAAGAGCCTGAATGACTACGAATATTCTTTGTTCGTGATCAAGTCTTCCCTGTTCATTTATCTCAACACATAATCTCCATATCCTTACGGCTATGGCACCTTCACGCCGTTTTGTGCTTACTCTTTCAAGCCGTTTTCTGGCTTCTTCATAAGCTTCATCGTAGCTGGAAAGATATTTTTTTACAAGATCCTGACTTATAAGTCTGTATAGAAATGACTCCACAACTTCCCGTCTCTCAGTATCATCGGCCTGAGGTTTGGCAATTATTGCAAACAACTGCATCAGGATTTCAAGTATCTTTTCACTCATTCAGACAAGGATGCTTTTCTATACTTTTATTATGGATTATACATGACTTTAACCTGTTAAACGAAGAAATGAAAGCAGGGTTTCACCGGAGGCAGAACTATTAGCCTGCGGACTATCCTTGTTTTCCGGAAATCCAGCGTCATTCTGGCACAATAAAACAGAGCTTTAATGTCAAAAAGTCCCTCCCGGCGGGTCTGGCAGTTTATTTGATGGAAGATGTAAAAAGCATTACAGATGAATTTGAATAATTTTACATTAAAAGCACAGGAATCGGTTCAGAAGGCTTTTAATATTACCAGGGGAAAAGGTCAGCAGGCGGTTGAATGCGCTCATCTTTTGAAGGGTGTCATCAGTGAGGCTGAAAGTATTGCTGATTATCTTTTCGGCAAGGCAGGTATGGATATCCGGCTTTTAACCCGGGACATTGACAGGCTTATTGATTCTTATCCGAAAGTGTCAGGTGCCGAGGCATATATTTCCCCCGGTCTGTCGGAGGCATTCCGTAAGGCAGGCAATCATGCCTCAGATATGAAGGATAAGTTCATTACACCGGAGCATCTGATTCTGGGAGTGCTTGGGACCAGTGACGAGAGTGCAGGGATACTCAGGGATCACGGAGCCACCATGAAGGGACTTGTCGCTGCAATTACAGAACTGCGCAAAGGAGCTGTGGTCAACAGTCAGACATCCGATGACACTTTCAATTCCCTTGAACGTTATGCGCTGAACCTGAATGAGCGGGCGCGTTCGGGGAAACTGGATCCGGTTGTCGGGCGTGATGAAGAGATACGAAGGATACTACAGATCCTGGAAAGACGTACCAAGAACAATCCCCTTATGATAGGGGAACCCGGTGTCGGGAAAACAGCCATAGCCGAAGGCATTGCCCACAGGATAATCAGGGGTGATGTCCCGGAAGATCTTAAATCGAAAATTATCTATTCCCTGGATATGGGAGCCCTGATAGCAGGTGCCAAATACAAGGGGGAATTTGAAGAACGGCTGAAGTCAGTTGTGAATGAGGTGATAGGTTCAAATGGTGCTATAGTACTTTTTATTGATGAAATACACACCCTTGTGGGTGCCGGCAAGTCGGAAGGTGCAATGGATGCCGCCAATATTCTGAAACCTGCCCTTGCAAGGGGGGAGTTAAGGGCTATTGGAGCCACAACCTTCAATGAATACCAGAAGTATTTTGAAAAGGACAAGGCGCTTGAACGCAGATTTCAGGTGGTAATGGTAGATGAACCCGGCAGGGAGGATTCTATATCCATTCTTCGCGGGATACGCGAAAAATATGAAGCACATCATAAGGTTATTATAAGGGATGAAGCGATTATTGCTGCTGTGGATCTCTCAACCAGGTATATAAGTGACAGGTTCCTGCCTGACAAGGCCATTGATCTTGTTGATGAGGCCGCATCAAGGCTGAGGCTGGAGATGAACTCCGTACCGGATGAAATTGATGAGGCCAACAGGATTATTACCCGTCTGGAAATAGAAAAGGAAGCTGTGCGCCGGGATGGTGACAGGGGGAAAGAGGAAAAAATAGCCAGGGAACTGGCGGAGATTCAGTCGAAGAGGAATGAACTGAATGCAGCCTGGAACTCTGAAAAGGAAATTATCAGTAAGGTACAGGAAAAAAAAGAAGAGATCGAATCCCTGAAATATGAGGCAGCTCTGGCTGAGCGTGCCGGTGATTACGGAAAGGTGGCCGAAATAAGATATGGCAGGATTTCCCTTCTTGAAAAAGAGATAGACGGATTAAAGGAACAGATCGAAAACAAGAGAAAGAAAGGCTCTCTTGTCAGGGAAGAAGTCCGGTCAGAGGATATAGCCGAAATAGTATCCAGATGGACGGGAATACCGGTTACAAGGATGATGGAAAGTGAAAGGGAGAAGCTTCTGAGGATGGAGGATGAGTTGCACAAAAGGGTTGTGGGGCAGGATGAGGCAATAGCTGCGGTTTCAGATGCAGTCAGACGGTCAAGGGCAGGTCTTCAGGATCAGAAAAGACCTGTGGGATCATTTATATTCCTAGGTACCACGGGAGTTGGCAAAACTGAGCTGGCCAGGGCCCTGGCCGAATTTTTGTTCAATGATGAAAATCTGATGACCCGCATCGATATGTCGGAATACCAGGAAAGGCATTCAGTATCCAGACTCATCGGTGCCCCTCCGGGCTATGTGGGGTATGATGAGGGGGGCCAGCTTACGGAAGCTGTAAGACATAAACCCTATTCCGTTGTTCTTCTTGATGAAATTGAAAAGGCTCATCCCGATCTTTTCAATCTCCTTCTGCAGGTGCTGGATGAAGGCAGGCTGACAGACAACAAGGGACGGACAGTCAATTTCAGAAATGTCATTATCATTATGACATCAAATATAGGATCGGACATTATCCGTGACAGGATGGAACAATATGACAATAACATGCCTGAAAGGGAGGAAGAGGTGCTCCGAAATGATATTTTCGGACTTCTGAGAAGATCCATCCGGCCGGAATTCCTTAACAGGATTGATGAAATAGTTATGTTTCATCCGCTTAATCTTGAACAGATCAATGAAATAGCAAAAATACAGCTCGCTGATCTCAGAAAACTTCTTTCAGTAAATAATATGGATCTTGAAATTACGGATGAGGCCATCAGCTGGATTGCAGATCACGGATTTGATCCACAGTCCGGGGCAAGGCCCGTAAAGCGTCTGATCCAAAGGGAGATAGTAAATGAGTTGTCAAAACAGCTTATTGCAGGCAATATTCGCAATGATTCGACAGTAAGTATTTCCGTGGAAAATGGAAGACTGAAATTCGGATCACTGACAAAAGAGTTGCCTGTTTCTGAAGAGCCTTTACAAGTCTGATGACTTTTACGGACTGTGGTGACTTTTACGGACTGTGATGACTTTTACGGACTGTGATGACTTTTACGGGCTGTGGTGACTTTTATGGGCTGTGGTGACTTTTATGGACAGTATTGTTGTTTTGCTTTTAATTATAAAAGCTGTCAGGAGCTGAATGACCGGATGCAGTCATCCAGGCTTTCAAATATTTCAAAGACAGTATTGAGATTCAGAATACGAAAAGATTCTGAGACTTTTGTTTCGGGACATGCGAATTTAAGGACTCCGTAATTGTCCCTTGCTGCCTTGTGGACAGCCAGCAGGCATCCGAATCCGGTACTGTCGATATAATGGACGCCCTGCAGATTCAATACTGCCATGGGATGTGTTTTGTCGGTCACCCTTACTATCTCGTTTTTCAGGTTTTCAGCTGTAAGGGCATCAATCCTGTCGCTGTTGATACTTATGATCTCAATCCTGTCCTGTTTATAGCTACTGATCATTTTTACAGCTACTGATCATTCATTTTTTATTAACCTTTTATTTACAAGGTCTTCAAGCTCTTTCACAGCTTCACTGGTTTCATGTGTAAACCGGTTGATATAGGATTCATATTTATGGGATTCAAGTCCTTCCCTGGCCTGTAGTTCAAAAGTTTTCAGAAGTGATCCGAGATCTTTCATTCCCATTATCAGTACCGATGATTTGGCTTTGTGAGCCAGCAGACCAAGTGAGTTATAATCTTTTTTGTTCAGAAGAAATTTCATTTCATTCTGGGTTTCTTTAATCTGGGATCTGAACATGTCAACCAGTTCTTTAACAATCCCTGTGTCCCCTGCCGATACCGAATCCAGGTATTCCGGATTAATGTATTGATAAGTCATTGGATCAGACAATATTATTAGTTTACAGATTTCGACTACTGCAAATATACTACAATTTTTATTCCAAACTGAGTGACAGTCTGTAATAATACAGATCAAATTTTTGTGTAAGGCAAATAAATACTAATTTTAGGGTGTGAAAAACTGCAATGTATGAAACGTTTTTTATTCTCCTGTTTTGCTCTGCTGTTTCTGGGTATCCTGCCTGCAGATGCACAGACAAATGTGAAAATCCGCAAAAAAGACTTTAAAACCGTCAGGGAAGGCTTTAAGGAAGCATGGGCCCATGTGTCCGAAGGCAATAAATTTTTCAGGGAGCGATCCGTATGGTATGGAAGTGCATATGACGAATACCGTAAAGCCATGGCATACAATGGCAATAATGCTGAACTGAATTACAAGGCCGGTGTGGCAGCCCTGTATTCCGGCAACAAGGATGCTGCTGCTCCCTTTCTGTTGAAAGCACTGGAACTGAAAAGCGATCCGGCTGAAGATATTCTGCTGATGACAGGCAGGGCACTTCAGTATTCAGGAAAGTTCGGGGAAGCAATAAATGTTTTTAATGCTTACCTTAATTCAGACGTAAAAAAACCCCGGAGTAATATTTCAGATGCTTTAAAATATATTGAAGAATGCAAATCTGCCCTGAACCTGGTTAAAGACACCCTGAATGTTGAGATCCTGAACGCAGGAACAAATATCAATTCATTTGCCGATGATTACTCTCCTGTTTTTTCTGCAGATTTCAATACTCTTTATTTTGCAAGCAGAAGAGAAATAAAACGCTCAGGCATTTCACTCTCAGACGGAAAGTATGACGAGAATATTTTTCATAGCACACGTATTCACGATGAATGGAATGTTGCCTCGCCGATTGCTGGTCCTGTAAATACTGCCTATTGTGAATCACCACTTTACCTGAATGCTTCCGGTGATGAGCTGTATATTTATACCGGATATACCAACGGAGGGGATATAAAACTGTTAAAAAGAAAAAATGGCATATGGGCAAAGCCCGTTTCAATTCCTTACAGAATAAATTCACGGAGTGCTGAAACCTCATTTACATTTTCCCCGTCGGGTGACGAAATCTGGTTTGTATCGGATAACAGGAAAAATTCCATTGGCGGGAAGGATATTTATTTTATCAGGAAAAAACCTGACAACAAGTGGTCCAGGCCTGAAAATGCCGGGCCAAACATTAATACTCCCTATGATGAGGAGTCTCTCAGCTTTTCAGAAACCGGTGATACTTTGTGGTTTGCATCCAAAGGTCATGATTCAATGGGAGGATTTGATATTTTCTACTCCGTAAGGGATAAGGAAGGCAGCTGGTCGAAAGCTGTCAATTGCGGCTATCCGGTCAACACCCCCTGGAATGATCTTTTTTATGTGCCGGGCAAAAGTGCAAAGAATGCCTTTTACCTTGTATCAGACAGGAAAGGAAGCCTGGGAGGACTCGATATTTTTTACGGACGTAAAAAAGCAGTGCCGCCTGCCGAAGAGCCGGAGCCTATGCATGAAGCAGTCCCGGATACTGTGGTTCAGAAGATTATAGTGGAGATTCAGCCGCTTAAGCCGGATACAGTTGTTATTAAGGACACCCTTGTGGTGATTAAAGAGCTTCTTTCCCCGCCTGCCGTGGCAGCGGAAGAAACATTTTTCTATCTTAGCGGCACGGTCAGGGATTCGGAATCAGGAGATCCGGTTCTGGCAAGAGTAGATGTTATTGATATTTCATCGGATATGGTGATTGCAACCACAGCCAGCTCAGATACAGACGGCTCCTACAGGATCAGGCTTTCCGGGAAAAAATCCTACATGGTGGATTTCAGGGGAAGCGGATTCCTTTCAGATATGAAAAGAATAGATATTCCGGAAGATTTTGCCGGTGATGTTTATAAACTGAACATGGATCTTGTGAAGGTGAAGATAGGCAGAAAGGTCGTTCTGAACAATATTCTTTTTCAGACAGGCAAAGCAATTCTCACAGCTGAGTCATATGCCGAACTGAATCGTTTGTTCGGAATACTGCAGGATAATCCCTATATGCGTATTGAGATTTCCGGCCATACCGACAATACCGGCAGCCTTGAGCTGAACACCAAATTGTCACAGGACAGGGCCAGGGCGGTTGTTGAATACCTGATTCAGAAAGGTACGGATCCGCAACGGCTCGAATTCCGGGGATACGGACCCCTGCAGCCCGTTGCCGGCAATACAACTGTGGAAGGGAGAGCAAAGAACCGAAGAGTAGAATTTAAAATATTGGAATTTTAAGAAATGAAAAAAACCCCGTTTACCGCGATTCACCAGGCAGCAGGAGCCAGAATGGTTGTGTTTGCCGGTTACAACATGCCGATGGAATTTTCCGGCATCACTGATGAACATTTGACGGTCAGAGAAAAGGCCGGAGTCTTTGACGTATCCCATATGGGTGAGTTTTATGTCACGGGTCCGGATGCAGCAGATTATCTCCAGTACATTACTTCAAATGATATTACCTCGCTTTCTGATGGTAAAATACAGTATACATGTTTTCCCAATGGCAGGGGAGGCATTGTTGACGATCTGCTTGTTTATCGTTTTAACCCTGAGAAATACCTGCTGGTTGTCAATGCGGCAAATACAGAAAAAGACTGGAACTGGTGTGTAAAGCATGCAGGAGAATTCGGAATCGTTCCCGGACGGGATCTGGTAAATGTATCGGATGATATTGCCCAGCTAGCCATCCAGGGCCCCCTGGCCATGCAGATCGTTAACAGGCTTACGGAAGAGCCGGTAATGGACATGGAAGCATATTCATTCCGGGAAATGAAAATTGCCGGGATAAAAAATGCCCTGCTGTCAACCACGGGCTATACAGGTGCGGGAGGATGTGAAATCTATGTAAGCAACGAAGACGGTCTTGCTTTGTGGAATGCCCTGTTTGAAGCAGGAAAGGAAGAAGGAATCAAACCTGCCGGTCTGGGTGCAAGGGATACCCTGAGACTTGAAATGGGATACTGCCTTTACGGAAATGATATTGACGATGAGACTTCAGCTATTGAAGCCGGACTGGGCTGGATAACAAAATTTACGGATTCAAAGAATTTCATTGACAAGGAGTTTCTGTTTAAACAAAAGAGTGAAGGAGTGGAAAGGCGTCTCTAAGGATTCATTATGCTTGACAGGGGAATACCGAGACAGAATTATGAGATCGTGGATGATTCCGGAAAGATGGTGGGGAAAGTCACATCAGGGACAATGTCGCCCGTGCTGAAGCAGGGAATCGGAATGGGCTATCTTGCAAAGGGATTCTGGAAAGCTGACACGGAAATATTTATTCGTGTAAGAAACAAGGATCTGAGGGCAAAAATTGTCAATACCCCTTTTCTGAAATAGAAAAAGCCCTTGTCATAATATTATTTAATCGTTACATCTTAGTTATAAATTGACTGGAACATGGGAAAGAGAGAACTTGAAACATGTTTTTCTCCTTTGTTGTTTGACCCGGAGCTTCATGCGGATTCGATAGTTGTGATAATTGACATCCTTCGTGCCACATCATCCATTTGTACTGCATTTGAAAACGGGGTACTTTCAATGATTCCGGTTGCCGGAGTTGAAGAAGCAAAAGAATATAAAAAGAGAGGCTTCCTTGTTGCGGCTGAACGGGATGGAATAATTCTGGATTTTGCAGATCTCGGTAATTCACCCTTTAACTTTTCACGTGAAAACGTGGAGGGAAAAACAGTTGTCTACAGTACAACAAACGGAACCGGGATAATAAAAATGGCCTCTTCGGCCGCAGCCACTGTCATTGGTTCGTTTCTCAATATTTCAGCACTTGCGGAATGGATTATTTCACAGGATAATAATGTAATGCTCTTTTGTGCGGGCTGGAAAAACAGATTCAATCTGGAAGACACAATCTGTGAAGGAGCGCTCGCTGAAAGACTGCTTGACAGTCCCCTTTATTCCACAATCTGCGACTCGACTCTTGCCGCACTTGATTTATGGACGCTTGCAAAAGCAGATCTGCGCGGATTCATAGATAAGGTTGCGCATCGTAACAGATTGAAAAAAAATGGCCTGGATGACTGTATCGATTTTTGCCTTACAAGTGATTTTACCAGAAAGATACCGTTTATTAAAAATGGCATATTAAGAGGTGATATTTTTAATTCCTAAGTTTTTCTGTCAATCTGTTTTCTTTTACAAGCCTTTTTCTATTTTTACAATTTCGAATCAGCAAATTTAAAAATACAGCGATGAAGAAACACAACTTTTATGCAGGACCTTCAATTCTGCCGCAATACACAATTGATAAAAGCATTGAAGGTATCAGGAATTTTGCCGGCACGGGATTATCAGTTCTTGAAATCTCCCATCGCAGCAAGGAATTCATAGAATGCATGAACAACGCTACCGCACTGGTAAAGGAATTGCTTGATGTACCTGCCGGTTACCAGGTGATTTTCCTGGGCGGTGGAGCAAGTCTGCAGTTTGCAATGGTGCCTTTGAACCTGATGAATTCCAGGTCGGCTTATCTGGTAACCGGATCATGGGCAGGCAAAGCATTCAGGGAGGCGAAGATGTATGGTGAGGCCGTAGAGGTTGCATCATCGGCGGACAGGAATTTTTCCTATATTCCTAAAAATTACACTCTGCCCTCAGATGCTGATTATTTTCACATTACAACAAATAATACCATCTTTGGAACCCAGCTCAGGGAAGATCCTGATGTTTCCCTTCCCCTGGTTGCAGACATGTCTTCAGACATTTTCAGCCGGCCGGTTGATGTTTCCAGGTATTCGCTGATTTATGCAGGGGCGCAGAAAAATCTGGCACCAGCGGGAGTGGCTCTTGTGATAATCAGGGAGGATATTCTTGGAAAAGTATCACGACCCATCCCGACCATGCTTGATTACAGGACTCATATAAAAGCCGGGTCAATGTTTAACACACCTCCGGTTTTTGCGGTTTTTGCAGCTGAAAAGACGCTTGAATGGCTGAAAGAGCTCGGAGGAATAGAAGCTGTTGAAAGAAAAAATATTGAAAAAGCACAGGTGCTTTATGATGAGATAGAAAGGAATAAATTATTCAAGCCGACAGTAAGTGATCATGAAGATCGTTCATTGATGAACATTTGTTTTATAATGAATGATGAGTACAAAGAGCTTGAAAAGGAATTTCTTG
>JAAYKX010000019.1 GCA_012522155.1 Bacteroidales bacterium | reverse complement strand
TTTTTATTATTTCCCCTGCTTCTTCCGCGTTTGTTCCCTGCAGTCTTACCACCACCGGAATATCTATCCTGCCGGCTGTTTTACAGGCCTCCACGATTCCGGCAGCAACCCTGTCACAACGGACAATACCTCCGAAAATATTGATCAGCATGGCCTTCACATCCGGATCATTCAATATGATTCTGAATCCGGCCTCAATACTTTTCTGGCCGGCTCCTCCGCCGACATCAAGGAAATTGGCCGGTTCCCCTCCGGATAGTTTTATAATATCCATGGTTGCCATGGCCAGACCTGCACCGTTTACCATACAGCCCACATTTCCGCCAAGGCGGATAAAGCTGAGTCCCTGTCTGCCGGCTTCCACTTCAAGGGGATCCTCTTCATGAATATCACGCATAGCTGCAAGATCGGGATGCCTGAACAGGGCATTATCATCAAGCACTACCTTACAGTCAACTGCCAGAATCCTGTCGTCGCTGGTTTTCAGGACCGGATTGATTTCAAGAAGCTGCACATCATTGGCTATAAATGCTTCATATACAGACTGAAGAAAAAGTTGCATGTTTTCATTGGCCTTGCCGGCCAATCCCATCCTGTAGGCAATATTCCGGCACTGCCAGGGCCGCAGGCCGACAGCCGGATGAATCTCTTCGGTAAATATCATACCGGGATTATTTTCTGCCAGCTCTTCAACCGACATTCCTCCTTCAGGGATGTACATTATTATGTAACGGCCCCTGGTACGGTCAAGAAGAATACTTACATAAAATTCACGGATATCCGATTCACCCTTATAATACACATCACGGGCAACCAGGATCTTTCTTACTGTTTTACCATCCGGCCCGGTCTGAGGGGTAACAAGCTTTTTTCCCAGCATTACCGAAGCTGTCAGACCTGCCTCTTCAGGCGATTTTGCCAGCCTGACCCCGCCTCCCTTTCCTCTTCCGCCGGCATGAACCTGTGCTTTCACTACAAAACTATCTGAGCCGTACTTTTCCTTCAGCCGCTTTGCCACCATTACTGCCTGTTCAGGGCTCTCTGCAACAAAGCCCTCCTGTATACCGGCACCATAGGCATTTATCAGCGATTTTCCCTGATATTCATGAATATTCATATCATGCAGTTTTGACTTGGTTCACTCCCGTGCGAAACAAAACAACAGAAGTATATTTTTTCTAAATTAGCGAAAAAAACGGATGCGTAAGCTTAGAAACAGTGAACTTGAAAGAAAAAGTGTGGACCAGTTCAGGAAAGCCGGCAAGTCTCCCTTTATAATTGTACTTGACAATGTCAGAAGCCTGAGCAATGTCGGGTCAATATTCAGGACAGCAGATGCATTCCTGGCTGAATACATTTATCTGTGCGGCATTACGGGCGTTCCGCCTCATCCGGAGATACATAAAACAGCACTGGGTGCCACTGAATCGGTGGCATGGAAATATTTTGAAAACACATCTGCCGCTGTTGCTGGTCTTAAAGCCTCAGGATACATGATTGCGGGTATAGAACAGGCCGTCGGTGCAACATGCCTGAGGAATTTCAAAATGGAAAAGAATACAAAATATGCCCTTGTATTTGGTCACGAAATAAATGGCGTGGATCAGAAAGTGATTGATCAATGTGATATCGTGATAGAAATACCTCAGTCAGGGACAAAGCATTCCTTCAATATAGCCGTAAGCGCGGGAATAGTTTTGTGGGAATTCCATAAACAGTACCACACTTACAAGTGAAAATATTGAAAGCGGCTGTCCCTTGCGGAACAGCCTCTTTCAATTATCTAGTTATATCTGATTATATTACTGAACCAGTGATCTGAATGAGTCATCGGCAAAGAACCTGGCCATTTCCATGTCTGTTCTTGCCATGGCCTTGAATTCCGGATTAATTCCAACAGCTTCACGAAGACCGGAGAGCATATAATTTCTGTCATCAAGTCTTGCGCCCACAACAGCCTTGAGATAAGGAGCCTTTCCATTGCAGGTTTCAGTCATGGCATCAAGAGTTGTCCTGGCCCTGTTGACATCCCCTTTAAGGAACTGTGCAAGTGCAAGATTGAAGCAGGGCTCCGTACCAAGCAGGTTGACTGCATTGTCATATTCACCCTTGGTTATTGCTATTACTCCAAGACCCCATCTTGATTCGGGTGTCTGGGTTGTCATTGAATTATAAAGCTCCTCGGCATTAACAAGTTCTCCCTTGATAAGGGCTGCAGCGGCAAGATTATTTTTTACCTCATCATTATAGTTGATTGCCTTTGCTGCATCGAAAGCCCTGATGGCTTCATCCGTTCTTCCAAGTGCCAGAAGGGTATGTCCGATATTGTTATGTGCCCTGATACACTTCGGGTATGCCTTTGCAGCTGCCTGATAAAACCTCAGCTGTTCGTTGATATCCGTTACAAGTGTTGGGGCATACAGTATTTCCTCAACATCCAGTTCTCCCGGATTTGA
>JAAYKX010000154.1 GCA_012522155.1 Bacteroidales bacterium | reverse complement strand
ATTTTTGCAATGTTATTAAAATAACATGAATAAGAAAGGATATATAAAATAAAAATATGTATTTTAGCGCGCTTAATTTAAAACACAATTACAATGAACAAAGGAAAGGTTAAATTTTTTAATGTTTCAAAAGGATTTGGATTCATTAAAGATGATGATTCGGACAATGAATACTTTGTACACGCATCAGGACTTGTTGACAAAATAAAGGAGAATGATGAGGTTACCTTTGAGCTGGCAGAAGGCAAAAAAGGAATTAACGCGGTAAATGTTAAAAAGATTCAATAAAACGATTGAAAGAAAAATAAGAGAGGCTGCCGGGAGCCTCTCTTTATTATACTTAAACCAGGCCTGACGATTTTTATCTGTTCTTCCCGGCTTTCCTGGTCTTTTTTTTCAGCACGCTTTTCCTTCAGGGTTTTAGTCGCTTCCTTCTTGACTTTTACATGCTGTCCGGCTTTTTCTTCAGATCCTTGAAGCGGCTTCCTTGTCAAGTAACCAGACAAGTCTGCCATGATAAGGCATAACATCAGAAGCCGGAAAACCCTTGTCATTACTGAAAATCCGTTCAACAGTCCGGGACTTTGACTTTCCTGTGACAAGAAAAGTAACCAGGGCGGAATTATTGATAACTTTTCCTGTCACCGTAATCCTTTTTTGTCCCGTCACCGGATGAGTTGCCACATCACATATTTTATCACTATGGAACAAATCACGGTTTGAAGGAAAAACAGATACAATGTGTCCGTCTTCCCCCATTCCAAGAATAATATGGTCAAAAACAGGCAGGCCGTTACGATTGCGGGTATTCAGCATAATCTCTTCGGAATACCTGAGAGCTTCCGCCGAAGGGATGCCTTCCCCTATTATTCTGTGAATATTGCCCGGTGGAATATCTATCCTGCCCAGAAATTTCTCAAATGCCATTCCGTAATTACTTTCAGGATCATCCGGTGGAACACATCTTTCATCACCCCAGAAAAAGTGAATAAATTTCCAGTCAACCGAATCACCATACTTATCTGCCATAAGGGAATACAGGACTGCCGGGGTATTACCCCCCGAAAGCGCCACAGTATAAACATTTCCGTCCTTGGCAGCATTCCTGAACTGGCTGACCAGCTCCACTGCAAATGCCTCAGCCATTTCTTCCGGAGACTTGTATATTTTTACAGTTTTTTCCATTCATTACCTTAATAAGCACCTTGCAATCAGGATTTTATTAAAAATATTATAATTCGCAGAATTCTCCTTCCTCGGCCAGGTTGTTGCATGGATATCTCCAGGTAAGTCCGCAACCATCGACAAGATTGTCTGCCACATCGGGTCCCCATGTTCCCGCAGGATATCCGTATAATTTAATAGCAGGATCATTTTTCCATACATCAAGCACCGGTTCAAGAAAACGCCAGGCAGTCTCAACCACGTCATCCCGTGAAAACAATGTGGAATCACCAAGCATGACGTCAAAAAGAAGTCTTTCATATGCTGCCGGAAGCCTTACATCAGCCAGGCTGCTGTAACGGAGATCCATATCTACATTCTTTGTGTTGAAACCCGAGCCGGGCTCTTTCATGTCAAAATTCAAAAGCATTCCCTCATCCGGCTGTATCCTCATAATAAGCTTATTGGAATTTCCGGAGCCTTCATTTCTCTGAAAAAGATGATGAGGTGTACGCTTGAAATGAATCACTATTTCTGTAACCTTCACAGGCAACCGCTTTCCTGTTCTGATATAAAAGGGAACACCTCCCCATCTCCAGTTGTTAACATAGAATTTCATTGCCACGTAGGTCTCTGTCCTGGAAGCCGGAGAAACACCCTTTTCCGATCTGTATCCCGGGATCCGTTCGCCGGATATCCTGGATTCCACATACTGTCCCCGCAGTACCTGTTTCGGCACATCCGATACCTGCAAAGGCTGAAGTGACTGAAAAACCTTTAATATTTCATTCCTTATTGCATCTGACTCCAGGGATGAAGGAGGCTCCATCGCCGTAAGTCCGACCATCATAAGTAAATGATTCTGTACCATATCCCTAAGGGCACCCGATGAATCATAATATCCCCCTCTCTCTTCAACACCAATATTTTCAGCAGATGTTATTTCAACCCTGTGAATATAATTCCTGTTCCATAAGGGTTCAAAAATTCCGTTTGCAAAACGGGTTACAAGGATATTCTGAACTGTCTCTTTACCAAGGTAATGATCAATCCTGTATATCTGCTTCTCGCTTATCAGTCCGTGCAGTTTCCGGGTAAGGTTCTGTGCCGATGCCAGGTCATACCCAAAAGGCTTCTCAATTATAAACCGCCTGAATCCTGCCGTCTGGTCTGCCAGACCCGCTTTTGCCAGATTGGTTGAAATCACTTCATACAGAACGGGCGGGGTAGCCATGTAGAAAATATAATTATAACCGGTAGCCTTGCTTGAATTAAGCAAATCCAGCTTTTCCCTGAGCCTGCTGTAGGTTTCCGCTACCGAACTGTCCATTGTTACATAATAAATCAGTTTTAAAAATTCCTGTATCATACCCGGATCAGGATTCCTGTCCCGGTGAGCAGATAAAATGGCGGAACGCATTTTTTCCCTGAAACCATCCTCCGTAAAAGAGCTTCTTCCGCTGCCGACAATTGCAAATCCGGAAGGAAGCAGTTTCTGGCATTTCAGTGAAAAAAGAGCCGGAACCAGTTTTCGCGATGTCAGATCGCCTGAGGCTCCGAAAATCACGAGGACAACGTTATCGGGATGCTCCATAACAGTATTTAAAAATGATTCGTTTACAGCTGCAATGATTCGTTTACAGCTACAATGGTTCGTTTACGGCTATAATGATTCATTTACGGCTACAATGGTTCGTTTACGGCTATAATGATTCATTTACGGCTACAATGATTCGTTTACAGCTTCATGTTGTAAATATAATCAATCAACGGAACGGGAAGATACCGGGAGTGAGAAAAATTAAATTCATACACTGATCATACAGGCAGCAGAATGACATTTACACAATAAATCTGACTGTTTTTTTTGTAAGAACCGGAAAAATTTTGACGAACGTATCTTTCCCGTATGCGGGGAAAGCTATTATTACATTAAAATTTAGATTCTACGTCAATTTGTATTTAAATTTATCGATGCTCCGGTCCGGTTGTTCCGGACTGAATTAAAAAAGAAATAAATAAAGAACGTCATATTACGGGATTAAACAAATGATTTTCCCGGAAATATAGTAAAGTTTATGCTTTGAATTGAAGAGAAATGAAAGAACAAGAAGTCGAAATCAGCAATAGTATCCTCTTTGAATTCCAGCGCTATGTAAGAGGAGAAATGACAAAAAGGGAAGAATTCACCTTCCAGAAGAATATCAGGAAAGACCAGTATGCTGATGCAGCAATAGTTGGTTTTGCTGATGTTCCGGTTGAAGAAATTCCTTTCTTCACAAATTTTGCCGAAGAAGAGGAAGAAAAAAGGATTAAAAGTAAAAAAAGGCTGGCATACAGCATTATAGCCTCTGTAATAATCCTTCTGATAGCTACTTCAGCATATCTTATGGCAGAAAAGAAATTCTCCGTAAAACAATTCAAGCCCTTAAGATTTCTTCAGGGCGGCTTTCCGGCAGCTCCCGCTATTTTACCGGTCATAACAGATGACCAGGAGCTTACTGCCTTCCAGGAAGCAGAATCAATGGCTTCCCTGGCAATACCGGATATCAGGACTATGCCTCCGCCTCCTGATATAATTCCGGAACCTGAAGGCCTGCTGCCTGCCGGTGAATTACTTTCTGACGAAAACAGTGAACTACTTGCAGAGGATAATATGGCAGATACATCCGCCATGGATGACCAGAATGTTTTAACTGCCCTTGGCACCAGTGAAGATTCACCGGACATCACTGCTGAAAGTACTGTTGCAGGTGAAGAATCTGCAGAACCGGCCGGGAACGACCAGGCAGGTTATATAGCCCCGCAGCCGGTCAACGGTGATAACAGCTTCAGCAGATATATTGAGGAAAATATGAGAAAGCCCCAGACATTACCTGAAGGAGAGGATGCAGTTGCGGTTGTAAGCTTTGTAGTAAAAGCCAGCGGTGATGTTGATGGCATTAAGGTACTGAGCAGTCCGGGAGAAGAATACACTGCCGAGGCAATAAGGCTGATAAGGGAAGGTCCGGCCTGGAAGCCGGCGGAAAACAATGGTACGGCGGTGGAAGATCAGAAGATGCTGAGGATAGTCTTCAGATGATACTATAAAATATTAATTAAAGGCAGCGACCAGCTACAAAAGCGGATACACTTCAGTATCCGCTTTTTATTTCAATATTGCCGGCAGACTGTTTTTACTGTCCCGCTACCCACGGACTGATATTGCAGGAGTGTCAGTATATATTGATAACTTCCTCCTGAACAAAATCAGAATTCCTCCGGGAAATGATATTTTTAAAAGCAAAACCAGCTCCTATGATCAGAAATACGAAACGATGTATAAGATTATCAATAATACTTTTCTTTGCTTTTAACAATGCTGCTTCAGCACAAAAAACTGATTCACTGACATTCAGCCTCAATACAAGATATTCTTTCCATACATCAGGGGAGAATGCTGAAATGTTATTACATCTGCCTCAGGCTTATACCTCAGCCAAACTTACTGTACTTGTCAGCCTCACCAGCGGCGACACTGTCTGCCAGTGGAGCGGAACAGCACGAAACAGAACAGTGAGGATACCCTTTAAACCTGTCAGCAAAAAAGGTTCTCACAAACTTATGGCAGAAATCCGTGTGGCAGGAAGCTCAACCAGGTTCACGGCAAAAACTGATCTGCTTATACTGGACTACAAGCCCAATGAGGTCAAAACCGACCGGCTGACAGGCGGATTGATTGTGAACAGGAGACAATTTTTCCCGGCAGGCTTTTACTGCTATTCTCCTGTTCATCCCTCCCTGCCGGAAGAGGAAGCTGTCAGAGGATTCAACATGATCTCACCCTATCAGAAAATCCTGCCATCGTCATTTCATGAAAGGAAAGCATATATGGACAGATGTGCGCAGCTGGGGATGAAAGTGCATTACAACCTGTTGTCTGTAGCCGGAGGTGGAGGGGTGGGTTCACAAACAGAAGGGATTACAGCAAAAGAAAAGAAAGCTTTGCTGCTGAATGAGATTAAATCATTCCGCGACCATCCCGCCCTTCTTGCCTGGTATATTGCGGATGAACCAAACGGCTACAGGATCCCTCCCGATACAATCAGGGCAATTTATGACCTTATACGTGAAAATGATCCCTGGCATCCCGTATCTGTCGTGTTCATGGCTCCCTTCACTGATGCACGCAAATACATCAATGCTCTCGACATTGTTATGGCAGACCCCTATCCCATTCCTGACTCACCTGTGACATTGCCGGGCAATGCTGCAAAATCCCTTTCAAACGAGTTCAGGGGTAAAAGACCGGTATGGATGGTACCCCAGGCATTCGGGGGCGGTGAAATATGGGCAAGGGAACCCACCGTACAAGAAATCAGGGCAATGACTTATCAATCAATAATAAACGGAGTGAAGGGTATTCAGTATTTCGTAAGGGAAGGATTAAATCTTTTCCCGAAATCAACCGCTCTGTGGAATGAATGCGCCAGGATGGCTGTTGAGATCGCCGAAATGACTCCCTGGCTTCTTTCTGATGAACCAGCTGTCACGGTTTCATCTGCCTCAGAAAATATCATGCTTGCATCATTCGTACACAGGGGCCGTTTGATGATACTTGCCGCCAACAGGGTAAACAGGCCGGTTCAGGCGGATTTTTCAGTTTCATCCTCCCTGCCGGGCAGAGCCAGGGTCCTTTTTGAAAACAGGCATATTACACTTAAGGACGGGAAATTCAGTGATCACCTGTCAGCACTGGGAACCCAGGTTTACCTCATCAATCATGTTGGACCTGAGGAAAGCCTGAAGCCATACAGGGGAAACCTGGTAAGGGATCCCGGATTTGAAGACCTGTCCACCCCGGGCATTCCGGCATCATGCTATGCATGGAACAACGGGGACCGGGGTGCAACATTTTTCCTCGACAGCCGTGAACATGTTGAGGGATATCACTCCCTCAGACTTGGCACCCCTGCTGATAACCGCAGCGCCAGACTAAGATTTTTTCCCTTCAGAATCAGTCCGGGAAGAACATATTATATTTCGGTGATGGCCAAAGCCGATCCGGAAATAATACCTGACAATTCCGGCACAGGCAAAGCGGTTTATTTTGAGATTTCCCTGGGCAATTATGGCACAAGGCGATTTACCCTGGATAATGAATGGAAAGAATATGTGGCAGCAATCACTATTCCCTCCGGAAATAATATTCCTTCCAAAACAAATGTCATACTGCAGATGCCTTCTGCGGGAGTTGCCTGGTTTGACATGCTCCAGGCAATCGAAGGAGTGGATGTCAACAGGAGCATCAACCCTGAACTGAAATTTATCCCGGAATGGTAAATATTTTAAACTCATATTTTCCCGAGCCAAGCTGAAGTACCGGACCCTCCCCTGTTTTTTTCTTAATAATATATTTATTCTTGCTTATTTTCCTGTTATTCTCAAAAATCACCTCTTCACCCGGATAAAAAGTTGCCGTACTTCCCGGCGGCAGACTGATCCTGTATGTCAGCCTGTCTCCTTCCCTTTCCCAGGATGAGACAATTGTGCCGTAAGGGCCGTCGTGCCGTGCTTCAAACCGGTCAAGGCCATTAACAAAATTTGGTTTCAGAATGACATTTTTAAAACCGGGCTGTTTCTCATCAGGAAATATACCACCCAAGGCCTTGTACATCCATGCACTTATCTCACCAAACATGATATGGTTCATTGAAATATCCGACTCAGGATTGATCGACCAGTTTTCATACATGGTTGTGGCACCGTTGACAATCCACCAGCCCCAGGAAGGAAATGTATCCTGCACGGCCAGCCTGAAGGCTATATCAGAATATCCGTTTTCACTCAGGGCATTCAAAATGGATTTTGTCCCCAGAAGGCCTGCGTCAATATGGTAATTGTTTGCCCTGACACTTTCAGCCAGGTTGTAAGCAATTTTATCCCTTAACTCATCAGGTACAATATCCCACATCAGCGGAAAACTCATTTCCGTCTGATATCCATTTCCGTAAATCCCCCTTTCCCTGTCGAGGTAACTGTCATTTATCGCATCCTTTATTTTGAGAGCCAGCCTGCTGTATTTTTCATGATCGTCATGATATCCGAACAAGCCCGCTGCCTTTGCAAGAATGCATACATCCGTATAATAATATATTGAGGAAGTTAATTCCTTTGCTGATATTGATTTTACAGGTATCCAGTCACCAAGCCCCCAGTCGGTGAGTCCTTCCGGACTCCGCTCCGTTATATGACCGACATACCGTTTTATATAGTCGTAACAGAGTCGCAGCAGATAAGGATCTCCGTAAAACAAATAAATATTCCAGGGTATCAGTGCAATGGTACTGGTCCAGTCAGGCCCGTTTGCCCAGTGGTAACCCCAGCCGCTGCTGGGAATAATTGCAGGCAGCACACCATTGGGCTGCTGTTCATCCAGATGGTCGTTCAGCCATTTTTCATATACAGTAATACCATCGAAATTATATAAAGCTGTTTCAATTGCAATATGTGCATCACCGGTCCAGCCATTTTTCTCCCTCTGGGGACAGTCCGTCGGATAGCCGTAAAGATTGGAGAGATAGGAATTGCCGGCAGCTTCCCATATCCTGTTCAGCAGTGTGTCAGAGGAACTGATATGTCCGGCAGGCGGGACATCGCTGTGCATGAAAAATGCCGAAAGGCTTTTTTTGCTTATATGAACAGGCCTGTCTGAGCTGACTTCAACATACTGAAAACCTTTATAGTTGAACCGCGGCATAAAAACCTCCTCACCCTTCCCGGCAAGAATGAATATATCAGTCTGAAAAGGATCGCTGTTATCCGAAGGGCGGTAATGAACGTCAATATTTGACTGGTCAACACGTCCGTCAGGCCCCAGCCTTTCACCGTGCTTCAGGCTGATCACCGTCCCCGGCATACCGCTTATCTTCAAGCGGCTGACACCCGCAATATTTCTTCCAAAATCAAATACCCATGTATTATTGTTTATTTTCTCAAACCTTTTTGCAGACAATTCAGCTTCAGCTCTTATGGGATGCATGGACTGGGCTGTGATATTCTGTGATGGTGCAGACACATACAGCGGCTCGTTCCAGTCAGAATCATCATAGCCGGGCAAGTCCCAGCCTTCCTTTTCCAGTCTTGCATCATAATGTTCCGCAGTATAAATACTGTTAAAGATCACCGGACTGAGAGCTGTTTTCCAGTCGGTCCCGCTTGGAATAATTATCCGTGAACCATCCTCAAGATGAATATGAATTTCCATGCAAAACGCAGGCCTTGCACGCCATGGAGCTTCATGGAAAAACCAGACAGCCGTTGACTGGTGATTATACCAGCCGTTTCCAAGAAGTAGCCCGGCAGCATTTTCCCCTTCCTTAAGAAGTCCGGTAATATCATGACTGACATACAGGTTGCGCCTGTCAAAACGTGTATATGCAGGATCCAGAAAATGATCACCTGCCCTGATTCCGTTCACCGACAGCTCAAACAAACCGGCTGCCGCAATATAGGCACGGGCATAACTGATCTTTCCCGGGATAATGAATGATTTCCTGAAATATGCAGCAGGCTTCAGATGAACATCTCTCGAATCACTTATCCAGCTGCCTTTCCAGCTGTCCGGTCCCATCATTCCTGTTTCAAATGAAGCTGTTTCCCGGATTTTTGAGAACCTGCCATTCCCATCCCTTATCCTTACACTCCAGAAATATTTTTTCAAAGGCTCAAGACTGCTGCCTTCGTAAACTGCCAAATTGATTCCGGATTTCCTGTTTCCGGAATCCCACACATCTCCCCTGCCCCGGGCCACATCTGAAGAATCACATCCGACAAATATCCGGTAGGACTTCTGCTTCACGCCCATTCTGCCGGCATCAATCTGCCAGGTAAACCTTGGTGACTTACTGTCAATTCCCAGCGGATTAACCAGGTGTTCGCACCTGAGCCTGACTGCAGCAAATTCTTCGTCAGTACCGGAACATGCCACCATCAAAACTGAAACAAGAATCAGTAAGCAGCATAATTTTCCGGTTGAAATTTCAAGTCTCATAATTTTTCAGTTTTTTTGCGGAGCCATTTTCTTTCATCAGTATTAAGCCAGGGACTCAGTTTATTGTACACCCTGTCATGATAGCCATTAAGCCAGGCAATCTCCTGATCATCCAGCATAGTTTTATCAATCAGCGTTTTATCTATATAACAGAGAGAAAGTGTTTCAAATCTGAGAAATCTGCCAAATGCTGTTTCCTCATCCTCACAGCAGAGCATCAGGTTTTCGGTACGTATTCCATACTCACCTTCCCTGTAAAGGGCAGGTTCATTGGACATTACCATACCAGCTTCCAGGGCTGTCCGGCCGGGTGCCGGACTGATACTGCAGGGACCCTCATGCACATTCAGGCAATAACCCACTCCGTGACCGGTACCATGACCGTAATCCATTCCTGCATGCCACAGGGCTTCCCGTGCGAGAGTATCCAGCTGGTAACCTTTTGTTCCGGCTGGAAATTTCGATCCGGCCAGACGTATATGGCCTTTCAGCACCAGGGTAAAATCCCGCTTCTGCACGGCTGTCGGCGTACCAAAACAGACTGTTCTTGTAATGTCTGTGGTTCCTCCCAGGTAATGACCACCGGAATCAAGCAGCAGAATCCCCTGCCCGGTGATCCGGGTATCAGTATCAGCCACCGGAGTATAATGAGGCAGGGCAGCGTGCTCATTGAAGGCGACAATAGCAGGAAACGAGGGTCCCAGGAAGCCGTCTTCCATTGATCTCATCTCCTCAAGCCTTGCTGCTAGTGACATTTCAGTAATATGTGTGCTTCCTGTATTGCTTTCAAGATAAATAAAGAATCTTGTAAGGGCAAGGCCGTCTTTTATCATTGTCTCATAAATATTCCTTATTTCCGTACTGTTCTTCCTTGCCTTCAGCAGGGACGGGATGCTGTCACCTTCTATGATATACAGAGAACCGGGAATTGAGTTACAGACAGCAACAGAAAGTCCGGCAGGACTGGCAAGAATGAATAATTTTTTTTCAAGGGATTCCAGGGTTTTCTTAAAATCTCCGTATGGAAGAACGGTAACACCGGAGAGCTTAAGTTCTGCAGCAATATCAGGCGGCAGGCGGCTCTGATCAACAAAGAAGCATACCTGGTCCGGAGCAATTATGGCAAAGGATAAAGCCACCGGATTATATTTAATATCATTGCCCCTCAGATTTAAAAGCCACATAATATCATCGGGCGAGGTAAGAAGATGAAGGCTGATATTTCTTTGTTTCATAAGATCTCTTACCCGGGCAATTTTGGCGGACCGGTCCGCCCCTGAGAATTCAGGCGGATGATTCCAGATGGCCGCAGAAGGCCTGCCGGGTCTGTCTGTCCATATTCCCTCAACAAGATCAGCATTATCAACAAAATTTATATTTTTATATTCCAGGCTCTTACGCAGTCTCCTGTAGAAATTCACAGAAACTATTCGTCCGTCAAAACCGACGGTACTCCTTTCGGGAATCAGCTCCTCAAGCCAGACAAATGAATTTTTATCACGAAACAGTGAAGATCTGACCAGGCTGAAACCGGATCCTGCCAGTTCTTTTTCCGCCTGAATAAGATAGCGTGAATCGGTCCACAGTTCTGCAATGTCTTCTGTGATAAGCAGTATGCCTGCTGATCCCGTAAAACCCGCAAGCCATCTGACAATATTCCAGTGTCCGGGAACATATTCCTGGAGGTGATTATCCGCAAGGGGAATAATATACACATTGATGCCTGCCCGGATCATGGCAAGGCGAAGGGCAGAAAGTTTTTTCACAGACTTTTTACTTCATTGACCAGGTTTTGAAGGCTGGTTTTTGCATCTCCGAACAGCATTCTGGTTTTATCGTCATAAAAGAGAAGGTTTTCTATTGCTGCATAACCTTTTCCCATTCCCCGTTTCATCACGATTATATTTCTTGCATCCCTGGCCTTAACAATGGGCATTCCGTAAACAGGGCTCGAAGGATCATCTTCAGCAGCAGGATTAACCACGTCGTTGGCACCGATTACCATTACCACATCCGTACCCGGAAGATCAGGATTGATCTCATCGCTTTCAATAAGCTGCTCATAAGGCACATCAGCCTCAGCAAGCAGTACATTCATATGTCCCGGCATCCGCCCGGCCACGGGATGAATGGCATATTTCACCTCCACCCCCTTCTGGTCCAGAAGCTTGTCAAGCTCATGGCATACATGTTGCGCCTGTGCAACAGCCAGTCCGTAACCCGGAACTATAACGACTTTTTTCGAATAACTGAGCAGCACGGCTGCATCAGAAAGAGTAATTTCCTTTACCGTACCCTCTGCCCCGGTTCCTTCCTGGCCTCCTACCCCTCCGAAGACACCGACAATAACATTCAGCAGGGATCTGTTCATTGCCCTGCACATCAGAATGGTGAATATTGTTCCTGCTGAGCCGACAAGGATTCCCCCGGTAAGCATTGCCTGGTTATTATAAAGGAAACCTCCCATGGCTGCAGCCACCCCGGTAAATGAATTGAGAAGGGATATGACAACCGGCATATCGGCACCCCCTATGGGCATTACAAAAAGCACCCCGTAAACCACGGCAAATGCGAATATTATATAGATCCAGTGTGTCAGTTCCGATGCATGCTGAACATCCCTGGTCATTACATAGATCAACATTCCGGTAATCACCAGCAATATTCCGAGATTCACATATTTCATTGACTTTACCCTCAGGTCACCTATCCATCCGTCAAGTTTTCCGAATGCGATCATACTTCCGGCAAAAGAAACCGTCCCTATCACAAGTCCCAGCAGGATAGCAAGTACATGACCATTTGCCATGCCGTGTACAGCAATCAGGTCGCTATGAACATGAGGAAATTCCATCATGGAAATAAGGGCAGCTGCAGCTCCTCCCATTCCGTTGAAAAGAGATACCAGCTGGGGCATTGCAGTCATTTTCACCCTTACAGCTATGATCCAGCCTATAACCGAACCCGTAACTATTGCTGCAATGATCCATGGAATGTTCCCTATCGCTTCGCCGTCTTTTTTATGAAACAAAATCGTCGCGATTATTGCAAATCCCATTCCGGCTGCTGCAAGCAAATTTCCCCTTCGTGCAGAAAGGGGATGACTGAGCATCTTCAAACCCAGTATAAAGAGAACAGAAGAAACAAGGTAAATAATCTCCAGTATTGAGATACCATAGGGAAACAGGCTTAATTCATTCATT
>JAAYKX010000153.1 GCA_012522155.1 Bacteroidales bacterium | reverse complement strand
CCCTGAAGAAAGGAAGTTGTTGACCCCTGTCCGTAGGTGACGATCGTCATGAACAGTAACAACAACGCTGAATAAAAAAGTTTTAAAAGCTTGTTCATATCTCATTGTGGTTTAGGTTTAATACTGTAATATAATTGTTAACTGATTCCATTGTTTTAAAATAAACAGTAAGCAAACTGCGGAAGGCCCGAATTTACGGCCCTTTGAGGAATTCGCACATGGCAACTATCAACAAATTGTAAACAAGTTTTCATCATGTGTTGTTGATAACTTCCCTGCTGATCCATTTCATGATTTTTTTCGTGGCTCCTGCATTTTCCCTTACATATTCTGAAGCTGCAAGGGCAGATCTTTCATATAATACCGGATTATCAGAAAGATCTTCAAAAACTGATTTGAATTCATCATAATTTTTGAAAGATCTTGCTCCTCCCAGGTAAATGAGACTGAGGGCTTCCCTGAATTTTTCATGCCTGGGACCGAACAATACAGGAATACCCCAGGTGGCTGCTTCAAGGATATTATGAATACCCCTGCCAAATCCTCCGCCTACCGCTGCAATGAATGCATACCTGTAAGCTGATGAAAGCATGCCGACATTATCAATTACCATTACTCTTGCGTCCTTTTCCCTGTCACTGTACTCAGAAAACTTAACACATTTCACCCTGAAAAGTTTAATCAGCCTTTCTATATTTGAATCATCGGTCTCGTGCGGGGCAAAAATCCACTTCATCCTGCCGGGATTATCATTTATGTAGCCTGCGATGATCTCCTCATCCGGCTTCCAGCTGCTTCCTGCAAGGAACAGTTTTTCATCTCCCCTGAAACTCTCAATCTGTGGAATGGATTTAGCTGCAGCAGCAATCTCCAGGACCCTGTCAAACCTGGTGTCACCGGAAACCGTAACATTCGTGATTCCCAGGCTTTCAAGCCTTTCTGCCGAGCCCTCGTCCTGAACAAATATATGACTGTATTGTTCCAGTATTTTCCTGAAGAAACCCCCGTACCACCGGAAAAAGACCTGGTCCCTCCTGAAAAGGGCTGAAACAAGCAGAAGCGGTATTCCCCTGCCGGCAACGGCTTTCAGGTAATAGTTCCAGTATTCGTATTTCACGAAAAGAACAAGTTCCGGTTGTACTGCATCCAGAAGTCTAGCAGCATTCCGTTCCGTGTCCGAAGGAAGATAACAGACAATATCGGCCCCGGGATAGTTCTTCCGGATTTCATAGCCGGAAGGAGAAAAAAATGTAAGCAGTATCCGGAATTCAGGATACTCCTTCCTTATAGCTTCAATCACCGGTCTGCCCTGCTCAAATTCTCCAAGCGAGGCACAGTGTATCCAGACATACCTGTCGCCCGGCCTCAGCTTATTCCTTATGATCCTGAAGGAGTTACGCCGGCCCCTGACAAGAAGTTTCGCCTTGCTGCTGAAGGGTGAAATCAGCATGGCAATGACCGAATAAAATAATATTCCCAGTCTGTATAAAAGTATCATGGCTTTTACAGAAGTGACAAAGGTAAAAAAAAGGTGCAATTAAATAAATACCTCTATTTTTGTAACAAAATCCCCCTGCCGGAATGGTTCGACTCATAGCCCTTATCATTTCAATAATATTGCAGATAATTGCAGCATCGATAGCTTTTGGATTCATGAAAATGACCAGGTACAGGCTGTCGTGGATACTTCTCTCCCTGTCATTTGTCCTGATGGCAGTCCGCAAATTCATACAGCTCTCAGAATTACTGAGGGGAACTCCCTCCTATATGTGGCAGATGATAGATGAATGGCTGGGTGTGGTTATCTCATTCATGATAATTATAGGAGTTGTACTGATAAGGGAAATTTTTTATTCACTCAAAAAGGCAGATATTGACCGGTCACGTACTGAAAAGAGAGTACTGAATGCCATAATCAACACCGAAGAGAATGAAAGGAAGCGCTTTGCAAAGGATCTCCATGACGGACTGGGCCCGATACTGTCAACAGTAAAAATGTCACTCACATCACTGGCCCAGCGCATAGGCGACCCGTCGGGGAAGGAGATACTCGACAACACAAATCATCTTGTCAATGAAGCGATAAGCACCATAAAGGACATATCCAACAACCTCAGTCCCCATATTCTTGAAAACTTCGGTCTCTCCAGCGCGATAGGAGCTTTTGCCACAAAGATAAACCAGACCAGGGCCGTGGAAATAGATTTCAAGTCGGATCTTGAAAACTACCGGCTTGACTCAGATACGGAAGTTGTATTTTACCGCGCTGTATGTGAGCTTATTAACAATGACATCAGGCACTCAGGGTCATCAAGAATAGAAATTGAGCTCAATAAACATGATAAATTTGTTACATTGGAGTTTTCCTGGAACGAGAAAGCATTT
>JAAYKX010000152.1 GCA_012522155.1 Bacteroidales bacterium | reverse complement strand
TGAACTCATAAATATTTTGTTGATTATTTTCCGGATAAAACCTGATGTAAAATTACACTATTTATATATTTTTTGTGTAAAAAGTATATTAATATTTTTAATATTTACAATAGTTTGTACCGGATTTACCGGCACCCTCATTTCCCGAGATGGTGATATGATTAAGATTGACACAGGACAAAAGGGCAGAGGTATGGATTCGGAATCGGCAGAAGTTTTCTTTTGTCAAAGGCAGGGTGAGGTATAAGGGATGCAACATGATAAATGCCATTGCCGCGGAGTCAAAAAGTGTTATTTTTGAAGTCAAAGATTAACCTGGAATGGCTAAAACCTATTATGCGATTCTTCCTTCAACTCCGGGAAGTGTAGAAGAGGAATTCAAACAAAGCCTGGATCAGATACTGAAAATAGCAAATTCAGGCCTTTCCCCTGTCAGAATAAACATATTTGCCGCTCTCCCTGATTTTGCTTCACTCATTACACTGAGGGAAAAAATAATTGAAATCTGTACCGGCAGTTTTGGTTCGTCCTGCCCGGCTGTCACACTGACGGCACAGCCTCCCGAGAAACCGTGGAAGGCGGCTGTTGAGGCTGTATTTATTAAAAACGGCTCCGCTTCAGTCCGGGGCGGAAATTATAATAAGATACCATATATGGTACTTGAGTCTTCAGCCGGCAGGGAATTACTGGCAGGGGGATTAAGCAGTTACATGTTTCCCGATAACACCAGGGCTGCCGCAGAAGCAGCATTTGATACTGTTATTCAGGTACTTGAAAAGGAAAAAATGTCGGCAAACGATATTGTGAGACAGTGGAATTATATTGGGAATATACTTCAGATGAAGAATAACTTCCAGAATTATCAGATATTCAATGAAGTAAGAAGTGAATATTATCAGCGCTACAGGACCCTTGAAAGATATCCTGCTGCTACAGGAGTGGGAATGAACCATGGAGGGGTGATAATTGATATTTCTGCCTTTCAGCCGGCAGCATCTGTTTCGTTGATTGCGGTAAAGAATCCCGGCCAGATCAATGCATATGAATACGGACAACAGGTTCTGAAGGGGTTTTCAGACAAGGGTAAGGATGTCAGGAATCCTCCTCAGTTTGAACGCGGACTGCTTATTACGGGCAAGGGCAGCTCAGTTTTTCTGATTTCAGGTACTGCATCCATTACCGGGCAGGAAACTGTCGGAACAGGGGATGTTGAAAAACAGACAATTGTTACCATTGAAAATATCAGTGTGCTGTCAGATCCTTCCAGGGTGGGACAACTCATGGAAAATCCCGGACTGCCCAGTAAAAAATACGGATTTTTGAGAGTCTATGTAAAGAAGCAAAATGATTTTGCCACCGTTCGCCGGATATGTGAAAAATATTTTCCGGATGTGCCTGTTTCATACATAGAGGCGGATATCTGCCGCGATGATCTCCTGGTTGAAATTGAAGGTGAAGCTGAAATGGAATAACACTTATCCTTTCCGTAAAATCTCTTATCTTGCTTAATAAATAACATGACCGGGGAACGGGGTTTCAATTCTTCTGCGGAAAGATCCCGTATCCGGTCCTATGAGTAGAAGCAAACCAAGCAGATAAATAATATGAATTCACAAAGGATCATTTCGCAGAGATTTCTTCTGTCCGGCAGTGTCTTTCTTTTTTTGTCAGCCTTTATGCTGATGATTGCGGAACCGGTTTTGTCACAGGATATTATTCTGGCAGACAGGGGTGTCAGTCAATACCGGATTGTCATTCCTTCCAGTCCTGTTCCTGATGAGAACAGAGCAGCGGAAGTTTTTCAGGATTATTTTCTTCAGATCACCGGTGCCGCGCTGCCGGTTATTTCTGCTGACAAGAACGGGAAGGGAGTTCCGTATGAAATAATACTGGGTCAGAACGAGCGTCTGGACAGGCTCGGGATTGAAATTAATTTCAATGAACTCGGGGAAGACGGATTTATAATCCGGACCGACAGTCTCAGGCTTATTATAGCCGGGGGAAGTAAAAAGGGAACACTGTACGGTGTTTATACTTTTCTTGAGAAGTATCTTGACTGCAGGATGTATTCTCCGGAGGTAAAGCTTGTTCCGGAAAAGGAAAGAATAATCCTGGGAAAAATCAGCGACATTCAGGTGCCTGCCATCAGGTACCGTACTATTCATTACAGGGCTACCTGGGACCAGGAATATGCCGACTGGCACAAACTCAGTCATGATGCACACGGAGAACGGACTGCATGGGGTTTATGGGTCCATACCTTTAATCATCTTGTTCCTCCGGATATATATTTCAGGGATCATCCTGAATATTATGCCCTGCGTGACGGCAGGAGGATTCCGACCCAGCTCTGTCTTACAAATTCTGATGTACTGAGGATCACGGTGCAGAACCTCAGGAAGGATATGGCAAAAAACCCGGATGCACTCTACTGGTCTGTCAGTCAGAATGACAATACAGCCCATTGTATGTGTGAACAATGTCAGGCCCTTGACAGGCAGGAGGGATCTCCTTCAGGGTCGATGATCTCATTTGTGAACAGGGTGGCAGAACATTTTCCGGAAAAGATCATTTCCACCCTGGCATATCAGTATACCAGGCAGGCTCCTCTTAATCTTCGTCCGCTCGATAATGTCAACATAATGCTCTGCAGTATTGAAATGCGCCGCGACATGCCTTTTGCCGAAGCAACGGATCCGGTAAGCCGTGCATTCGTTAAGGATGTTGAGGACTGGAGTAAAATAGCAAAGGATATTATTGTATGGGATTATGTCATTCAGTTCAGCAACCTGA
>JAAYKX010000151.1 GCA_012522155.1 Bacteroidales bacterium | reverse complement strand
GTGTGATGCAGCCCCCAGCATTACCATATTCACAGCTTTTACTGATCCTGCCTCCCTTGCTGTTGTTCCGGCATCTATGATACGGTGGTTTTTAATTTTTCCGATTTCATAAATAATCTCTTCAAGCGGCGGGTAATCAGTGATATTAATATAGGGATCGGAACTGCTAATCAGCCATCCCGAAGTAGAAAGCCAGGGCAGATATCTCAACGCTTCCATCGGTTCAACAGAAATTATCATATCAGCACTGCCATGCGGAATAAGATCTGATAATACAGCCTTGTCGGAAAGTCGGAAATGTGAATATACATCTCCTCCCCTCTGGCTCATTCCATGAACTTCGGACTGCTTGAAAAACAGATTATTCTCAAGTGCCGCCAAACCGATTACGGCAGCAATCGACAGGATGCCCTGTCCTCCCACGCCTGCTAATATGATATCCTTTTTCATAAAATTCAATTGACTTCACTGTCCGGATGCTTCAGCTTTTTCCTTTTTAAAATTGTCTGGACACACTCTCTCGATGAAACAATTACAGAAACCCCGTTGAATTCGAGTTCTTCCCTGATGATCCTGACATTTTCCTCATGGTTTTTCCTGAGTGGTGTAATCGATCTTATATGCTCCTCACTCACTCCGATTCCTGCGCAGATCTTTTCCAGCCGGCCTGCCGCGGGTGAATCCTGGCCGCCTGTCATACCCGTAGTAAGATTATCTGAAATAATAATCGTTACCGGTGACTTTTTAGTGACGGCATCAAGCAGACCGGTCATCCCGGAATGTGTAAAGGTGGAATCACCTATCACTGCCACCGGGGGTATCAAACCGGCATCCGCAGCTCCGATCGCCATTGTGACTGAAGCACCCATATCAACACATGAATTGATAATACTGTAAGGCGGCAGTGCTGCCAGGGTATAACATCCTATATCTGAGAAGACACGGCCGGGACCGTAGGGTTTCATGGCTTCAATAAGTGCGTTGAAGGTGTCAGAATGCCCGCAGCCCTTACAGAACGAAGGCGGTCTCATTTTTACGACACCGGGAACGTTTCTTCCTTTCGGCATCCTTATCCCCAGGGCCTTTGCCACAACAGAGGGATTCAGCTCCCCGTCTCTCGGAATACTGCCTTCAAGTCTTCCGTATATCTTTTTACCGCTGTCACAAATGCCTTTAATACTTTCCTCAATAATAGGATAACCTTCTTCAAGCACCAGGATCTCCTTGCATCTGTTCATGATCTCCCTGATCAGGTCCGGGGGAAAGGGATAGGCACAGATCTTCAGTACGGGAAAATCCACTTCTGCTTCCGAAATATTTTCCATGAGGTAATTGTAAGCTATCCCGCAGGTTATGACTCCCAGTTCCCTTCTCTTCCCATCTTTAAAAGAATTGTATCCCGACAACCTGATATCATATCTCATTGACTCATAAAAGGAAAGCAGAGATTTGTATTTCTTTCTCGCAAATGCCGGAAGCAGCACAAACTGAACCGGATCCCGGGGGAGTTCAAGTTTTTTTTCCGGGTACGGATGTGATACAAGACTGACACTTGTTCTGGAATGGGCAAGCCGGGTCGTTATCCTGAAAAGAACGGGTGTTTTATATTTTTCCGACAATTCAAATGCATCAAATACCATGTTGTAAGCCTCCTGCTGATTTGAGGGTTCAAAGCAGGGCACAAATGCAAATTTCCCGTAAAATCGCGAATCCTGTTCATTCTGTGAGGAATGCATTGAGGGATCATCAGCAGAAACCACCACCAGTCCCCCGTTTACACCGGTTATGGCAGAATTGATAAAACTGTCTGCAGCAACATTCAGGCCAACATGTTTCATTGCCACCATGGCTCTTTTTCCCGCATAGGACATTCCGAGAGCAGATTCCATGGCAGTTTTTTCATTGGCGGACCATTTTCTTTGAATATTACGCTCCCGTGCAACATCCGAAGCCTGGATATATTCCATGATTTCTGTGGACGGTGTTCCGGGATAAGCATACATACCACTCAGCCCGGCATCAAGGGCAGCCTGTGCAATGGCCTCATCTCCCAGTAAAAGGAGCTTTTTCATAAGCTATATTTTAAGCCTGTCAATTTATTAAAATTTAGTTAATTTTTTTTCATTACATTCAATAATGTTTACTTTGCATATATATATAAGAATTCAAAGGCTTAAAGTTTAGGATTTTTCATTTTGAATAAAATACTGAATACTATTTTTTTCCTTCTCCTGGTTTTTATTCCTGTTGCCGGACAGGAAATGCAGGAAAGATTTGTTCAGCTCAGCGGAATCATAACGGACTAATCACAACACCCGGTACAGGGGGTTGCGGTTATTTCAAAAAAGCTGCGGAGAGGAAGCGTCAGTGAGAGGTCAGGTATTTATTCAATTACCACCACTCCCGGCGATACGGTATTTTTCAGGATCCTCGGCTATAAGAGATACCATACCGTGATTCCGGAAACTTACAGCGACAGGCGTTGTATGGTGGATATTACCCTTGAAGCTGATACCATTTCCATAGCTGAAATCACAATATTTCCCTGGCGTAACTATGATGAATTCATAAAGGACGTTACAAAAGAGAAACCTGCTGACCCGCTGGTTGAAAACATGAATGAGAACCTGGCATCAATTTATGTAGCTATAACAAACCAATCCAATCTCAACATTTCACCTGAAACAGGTTACCGGCATATCATGGAACAGAATTTTACCAGCATGTCAGGCAGAAACCAGTATCCCGTCAATAACCTTCTGAATCCCTTTGCCTGGGCAAGTTTTGTTTCTGAAATGAAAAGAGGACTTTTAAAGAATCATACGTATAAAAAGCCACAACAAGCAAAAGTCATTAAAAAGAAGAGGAAGAAACAGGACAAGAACTGATGAAAGATCCTTACAGCAAACTGATTGGTATTCTTGGAACTGTAATAATTCATCTTATTGCAGCAATAATCTTTATGTCATTCAGGGTCTATGATCTTCAAAGGGATCTTTCCCGTGAATTCATGGTTGAATTCGAGACATTACCGGATCAGGAAAATGAAGAAGAACTCATCCATCTTCCGGTATCCGCACTTGAGCAGATTCTTCAGGGTGACGAGGAACTCATGAATATAGCCCGTAATCTTGCCAACAGGCCGGTTGAACAGATTGATCCGGCAGACTATATTGACAGGGTAAAGGAAGAGCTTATAGAGAGCGGCAAGCTGGGACCGGACAATTATATAGATGAACAGAAAAGAATGGCCGAGGCAGAGCCTGATGAAAATCTGGCATATGAAGAAAAAAAAGACAGCGAAAGCGAAGAAAAAGAGCCAGACTCTGCTGAGATGGCTGCAAATTACCAGGGACCGACAAGGATTTATTATGACCTTGCCGGCAGGACCCATCATTACCTGCCCATTCCCATATATAAATGCCGGGGAGCCGGGAAGGTTGTTCTCAGAATAGCCGTTAACCAGAAAGGAATAGTTGAATCAGCTGTGATAATAGAAAATTTAAGCACGACAAATGACCCCTGCCTTGTGGAAACTGCAGTGTCAACAGCAAGAATATCAAGATTCAACCCGGATATAAATGCTCCCCGCATTCAGCAGGGAACATTAAGCTATCATTTTGTGGCACAGTAATACTAAGCGTAAATAAGTCGTAATACTGATCTGCAGGGTATTATTCAGGAAGCAATGAAATATTCATTGCCGACCGGAAATAAAAGAATATCCTTATCCGGCAGAAAGTTATTAAAATACAAACAAACAGGACTGCATTATTTTCTCCCGCTTTTATCGGGAAACGGAGGTATTTCCGGAACTTTCATGCCTTCCGTTTCAAGCTTTTCAAGGGCCACACTTATTGCCTTGTCCAGCTGATCATCCTGTCCGAGATATTCCCTGTGGGGATCATTATCTATTACAATATCCGGATCAACTCCGTAACCCTCGACGATGAATCTGCTTCCGTCTGCTGCATAGGGAGCCCATGAGGGTGTGTTGATATTACCACCGTCAATCGTGGGAGCCGGACCCGATATACCGACAACACCTCCCCAGGTTCTTGTTCCAATAACAGTTCCTATTTTATTGAATTTAAACCTGTAGGAAAACAAATCACCGTCGGAGGCTGAATACCTGTCGCAGAGGGCCACCTTGGGCCCAAGGTGCGTGACCCCGGGATTGACATCACCTACTGTTGCCCCGGTATTCATGGTTGCATAGGTCATCGTTCTCATCAGTCTTTCAATTATCATGGGAGAAACGTTTCCCCCGCCATTGCTCCTGTCATCTATTATCAGTGCTTCCTTTTCAAGCTGTGGATAATAATGCTCGGCAAACTGATTCAGTCCGGCAACCTGCATATCCGGAATATGAATATATCCCACTCTTCCGTTTGTGGCTTCAGTAACTTTACGCGTATTTTCCTGGACCCAATTATAGTAATAAAGCTCCTTTTAGGAAGCAAGCGGCTTGACAATAACATTCCTGCTGCCGGCCATATCCGGTTTGGAATTAAGTGTCAGTTCAACAAGTACCCCGGCCTTTCCGTTAAGCAGCTCATAAATATCCTTTACCTGATTTACCGCTTCTCCGTTCACTGCAAGAATATATTCGCCCTCCTTCGCTTCAACACCGCTGACTGTTAATGGTGAAACAAGCGACTCGTTCCAGTTGGCACCCCTGAGTATCCTGTCAATCCTTGCAAATCCCGATTTATCCCGGCTCAGTCTGGCTCCGAGAAGTCCTGTTTCAATCCTTTCCGGCATAGGACGCTCACCATTCATAACATAGGCATGCCCAACGCTCAGCTCACCCATCATTTCTCCGATAACATATGTCAGATCCGATCTGTGACTCACATAGGGCAGCAATACGGAATACTTCTCATGCATCTTTTTCCAGTCAACACCATGCATTCCCGGATCATAGAAAAAATCACGCATCTGTCTCCATGATTCGTTGAAGATATTTTCCCATTCTTCAGACAGAT
>JAAYKX010000150.1 GCA_012522155.1 Bacteroidales bacterium | reverse complement strand
TTATCCGGTTCATTTTCAAGGGCATTTTTTATAATGTGGGCCTTGGATTCACCGGCTGCAAAGACTATCGCTGTGCAATGCCGGTTATAAGTCAGTGTTCCCAGACCAATGGTCAGTACCAGCCTGTTCCTTGAAATCTCGATGCCTCCGAGATCTCCGGCAGCGGCAGCCTGTGATTCGAAATTGGTAGCCGTGAGCCTCGTGGTTGAGTTATGATCGCTTCCCCTTGAGTTGAATGCAATACTTCCGTCAGGACCTATCCCTCCCAGGAAAAAGCCTATCCCTCCTGCTTCCCTGATACGGTTTTCATATTCCATACACCACTTATCTATTCTGAACAGTGAGCTCTGCTGGATTTTTTCGTGAGCTGTCAAAGCTTCCCTGTTCCTTAGGGAAAGATCTATCCGGTTATCGGGAAATACACGGGAATAATGTAATCCTTCAGCCAGCTGAATCTCATCGGAATTCATAAGCAAAGCTCCGGCAGGATCAAGGCCGAATCCTTTTATGTAGAAATTGAGAACATAATTATAAAAACTGTTATGCTGCCCGGGATCAATGGGATAAAACTCATCCATCTGAACAAAGCGCAGCTTTTTCATCACAGGCTTCTTCCTGATGTTAAAACCATTTTCTTCCATGATCCTCCTGTTCTCCGGCCTGTTCCATCCTTCAAGGAATCTCCGGGTCCATTTCAGAAAATATTCCGGTGTCTTTCCTGTTGGCAGACTGATCAGTCCTTCGGGATTCTCCGAAACCCATTCAAGGAATCTCAGCGAAGTAAGCAGGCCCAGGGAAGGAAAATTATCAACAATCAGGTAAGGTGTTTTTGTTGAAAATCCCGTTCTTCCCGAACGTCTCTGAAATGTCAGCTCAACATTTGTCATGTTTTGTATCTCCATATTATAATTTCCGGGAAGCAGACTTCCTGTCTAACAGTCACCGGAAGCACTGATCATCTCATCAGGGCATCATACATTATTTCCACGGGATGAAGAGCCTTTTTTCCTGTTCCGTCAAAGATCTGACATCTGCAGGATGTTCCGGGGGCGGCAATGACAGTATCTTCAGATGCAGCCCTGACTGCCGGGAAAAGAACCATCTCCCCTATCTTCATGCTCAGCTCATGATGTTCCTTTTCATAGCCGAATGATCCGGCCATTCCGCAGCATCCGCTTGGGATCTCTTCAACTTCAAAATTTTCCGGAATAGACAGCATTTTTTTTGTAAAAGATGTTGAAGCAATTGCCTTTTGCTGACAATGACCATGCAGTTTGACCGAAAGCGGATCCTGAACAAATTGTTCCGGAGTGATTTTCCCCTTGTCAAATTCCCTGCAAATGAATTCCTCAATCATAATGGCATTTTCTCCGAGTCTGACGGCAGCATCATGGGTTTCCCCGCCAAGGAGGTCGGGATATTCATCCCGGAAAGTCAGAATTGCTGACGGCTCTATGCCGACAAGAGGTGTTTTTTCAGTAACTATATCCTTCAGCATCCGTACATTCTTATCTGCAATTTTCCTGGCACTTTTCAGGAGACCCTTTGATAAAAAAGTCCTGCCGCTCTCGGCATGGGCAGGCACCTCAACCTGGTATCCCAGGGTTTCAAGAAGAATAATAGCCTTGATTCCTATATCGCTTTCATTGTAATTGGTGAATTCATCTGCAAAAAGAAAGACCTTGCCCAGGGGATTCTTCATATGCCGGGAACTGGTCTGGCACTTTTCAGCCCAGGTCCTCAGGGTGATCTTGGAAAGCGGCGGAAGCGTCCTGTCGGCCGTAAAGCCGATCAGCTTTTTAAAGAAGGACTGACGCATTATAAAATTGGTCAGGGGCCATATTGCATGACCAAACCTGTTTATCCTGGGCAGCCAGCCTACAAGAAGTGTCCTTACAGGAATCCCGTGCAGTCTGTAATAATGACTCAGGAATTCTGCCTTGAGTTTAGTCATGTCAACATTTGACGGGCATTCCGACTTGCAGGCCTTGCAGGAAAGACAAAGATCCATAACCTGCCATATCTCCCGGTGATTATACGTATGCTTCTTTGTGGAACGGGTAAGGAATTCCCGCAGAATGTTGGCTCTTCCCCTGGTGGATTTATCCTCATCTTCCGTTGCCATAAATGTCGGACACATTGTTCCGCCAATCATCGGGCTCTTACGACAATCACCTGATCCGCTGCATTTTTCCGCAGCACTCAGAATCGTACCCCTGTCGGGAAAGCCGAATATGGAATCAAGGGGTTCAATATGCTCACCCGTGCGGTACCTCAGACTTGTATGCATCGGCGGAACATCAACGATTTTACCCGGATTAAGAACATTTTCCGGATCCCAGGTCCTTTTCAGTTTCCTCAGAATATTATATATATGATCCCCCAGCATAAGAGGTATGAATTCCCCCCTTAATCTTCCGTCACCATGTTCCCCGCTGAGGGAACCTCTGTATTTCTTGACAAGCTGAGCCACATCCTTTCCAAGGTTGCGGTATATTTCCACATCAGCAGGATCCTTCAGGTCAAGCAGCGGACTGAGATGAAGCTCTCCCGTTGCTATATGTGCATAATAGGCACAGTTCCGATTATATTTCTTCAGGATCTGCTGGAATTCTTCAATATAATCAGGAAAATATTCCGGAAGGACTGCCGTGTCCTCGATCACCTGAACACTGCGCTTTTCTCCCGGGATGATCAAAAGGACCCCGAGTCCGGCTTTTCTTAAATCCCAGATCCTTTTTAATTCCTCTTCATCCGTATACAATGGGAAATGATAACCATATCCTGCAGCCCTGAGTTCCTTCTCAATAGCGGAAGCACTTTTTTTAAGCTCTTTTTCAGTATTTCTCAGCAACTCAACGATAAGTATGATTTTGGGCTTCCCCTTGATAAAAAATCTGTTCCTGCTTTGTTCAATATTATCCTTTGTACATTCCACAATAAAGTCATCAATCATCTCGATAGCTGCCGGGTCATGCTTGAGGATAAGGTTATTTGCCCTGACTGCCTCTTCCAGGCTCATGAAATGCGCAGTGACAAGTCCTGTTTTCCTGCTTTCCACAGGAATAAGGTTAAGCTTCATCCTTGTGGTAAAGGCAAGGGTTCCTTCTGATCCTGCAAGTAATCTGCACAGATTGATTTTTTCTCCGTTTTTGGAAAACGGATCCGTTTCAAGCAGGGAGTCAAGAGCATAACCGTTATTCCTGCGCCTGACTCCGGGATGGGGATACTGGGCACGTATTTCCTCCTGGTTTCCCGGGTCGGAGAGAATATCCTGTATAAACCTGTAGATTGACCGTTCAAGTGAATCTGTTTCATCAGAACATTTATCATGGAATTCTTTCTTTGTCAGTGCCCTGAATGTGGTTTCAGTTCCGTCCGACAAAATAACATCCGCCTCCAGGATATGATCTCTCACACTTCCATATATGAGGGAATGTGCCCCGCAGGAATTATTACCGAGCATTCCGCCCAGCGTACACCAGTCGGCAGTGGATGTTTCCGGTCCGAACATAAGGCCGTGAGCTGCCAGTTTCCTGTTAAGAGCGGTAAGTACCACACCCGGTTCAACAATCGCCCATCTTTCTTCAGGATTTATTTCAATAATCCTGTTCATATATTTTGAGACGTCAATAACAATCCCGGGACCAACGACCTGGCCGGCAAGTGAAGTGCCTGCGCCCCTGGGAATGACAGAACCTTTTATGGCCCTGGCAAAGGCAATGACTTTTCTGATATCATCCTTGTCCTTTGGGCGTACGACAGCTCCGGGCAGCTCCCTGTATGCCGAACCGTCAGTGGCATACAGGATCCTGTGCTTCCTGTCAGTAAACATGTCTCCTTTCAGTCCGGCCCTTAGCGAATCCAGTTTCATCTTATTCTTTCTTTTTTATCCCGAAGGCGGGATCAATTTTAAGGAATTTAATAACGACCATTCCCGGTATCGTACAAATTAATACATAAATAAAGAAATGCTGATATCCGAGTAATTCCTGAACCTTTCCGGAAATCATTCCCGGAAACATCATACCCAGTGCCATCAAAGAGGTGGCTATCGCATACTCTGCTGTTTTATAACGACTCTCACCCACAAAATAGAGCATAAAAAGCATGTACGCAACAAATCCGAATCCATA
>JAAYKX010000149.1 GCA_012522155.1 Bacteroidales bacterium | reverse complement strand
TCACTTTTGTAATTCTGGCTCACTCCTATTATTTCATTGTTCGCCGCCGTAAGGGAAAAACGGAACATGTTGGTGGGAGTTGTTGTCTTGATAAACCTTTGGGGATCTTTTGAATTTTTCTTTACCGATGCAATACCATTCAGGCATCCTGCCTTTGTTGTGTACCCTTCACTGCTGAGGATGTTCTGCCCGTTATCAGCCTTCAGACGGAAACGGAATTCATTTTTTTGTCCGCTGCGATAAACTTCAAATTTTGACATTTTTAAAAGATTTAGATTTATAAATTAGTCTTACTATTCAATATTTCCAGTTATTACTATTTTTAATTCAATGAGTTGTAAGCGCGCAAAGATAAAGACATTTTTAAATTAATACGAACGGAAATAGTTTTTTCGCTTTTCCGGACACTATGAAAATCACCGCCAGGCCGCATCAGTAATATGGATTCAGAATGTATGCCTTCCGGACCGGCGGACCGGCGGGGCTCTCCTGGAATTATCTTCTTGACCGGACCGAATCAACAAGGAACTTCGAATCACCCCGCCAGAAAACCACTCCGTTCTTTTGAATGAAATGTACAATCACATTCTGGCCCTGAAGGGTATCAAACTGCCTGACAAGATCTTTGTTAACCAGGGAAAATGAGAACTTCTCCGATGAAACTATTGTTTCATGGTCCGTAACGGCACCACTTAACAGTATTTCTCCCTCATAAGTCTTGAAAATGACACCCTTCCTGGAAAATTTCTGTAATATTCCGGCCCTGTAGCCTTCGCTGAAAGTATGAAAATAGTTTATATAGATAAAGACAGTCAGGGCTATGACCAGCAATGCAATGATCCATCTTACTATTTTTTTTATGCCTTTGACGGCCTTGCTCCAGGTTTCTGATTTGGCGAGTGAAAAAAACGGGCTCATCTTTTATTATACTTAATGTTTACCGATCAGCTGTTCCCTGCAAAGTAAACCAAAAGACTTTAATAAGTGCAGAACTGACATAAAATTTTCACCGGAGTAAAAAAAGCATCTGCCGCATCCTTCATCAGCCGTCATACAGCAGTTCAAAACCTGCCTGTCCGGGTCTTTGCATATACATAAAACAGGGCTGCCGCCAACAGGAATATTATAGTGCTTTATTCTTCATCCTGATACAGTTAATTTTTGGATTATTAGGGACTGCTGCTTTAAAAATGCTTAAAAATTATACTTTTACTATAAAAAACTGCATAATAACTGTTATTTTTGCAACATTTTATTTAAATCAGGGCCCCACTTACAAAGAATTGAAAAATATTAATCCGAGTTTCAGCAGGGTTGCTATAAAAGTAGGAAGCAATATTATAGCAAAGGAGGACGGTTCTCTCAACACCGGACGCATGCTGCGTATTGTTGAAGAGGTGGCAATACTTCATAAAAATAATATTGAGGTTATTCTGATTACTTCGGGTGCGGTTGCGGCGGGACGGAATGAAGTAACGCCGTCAAAGAAAACCAGTATTATATCTTCCCGTCAGATCTGGGCAGCCATTGGTCAGGTAAAACTTATGGGAACCTATCAGTTCCTTTTTGACAAATACGGTATTCAGGCAGGACAGTTGCTTGCAACAAAGGACAGCTTCAGGGACAGAATGCATTATCTTAACATGAAGAACTGCATTTCTGCAATGCTCGACAATAAGGTACTGCCTGTAGTAAATGAAAATGACACCATTTCCATAACGGAACTGATGTTCACCGACAATGATGAATTGTCAGGTATGATCTCTTCCATGATGAATTGCGGTTCTCTTATCATCCTGTCGAATGTTGACGGAATATATACCGGCAAGCCGGGCTGTAAAGATTCACATCTGATAAGGGAAGTCAGTGCCGGCACCGACAGCCTGAGCAAGTATATCAGCAGCTCAAAATCGGGATACGGCCGCGGGGGCATGCTCACCAAATATGCTGTTGCCAGAAAAACCGCATCTGAAGGGATTGATGTATATATTGCAAACGGAACGCGCGACTCCATTATCACCGGTATCATCCGCCGTAAAGATGTTCCCTGCACAAAATTCGTCGCAGCCGATAAGAAAAAAACGGGTGTAAAGAAATGGCTTTCCCATTCGGAAACTTTTGCAAAAGGAATAGTATATATCAACAGGGGGGCAAGGGAGGCTTTGATGGGCGATAAGGCCTCCAGCCTGCTTATGATAGGAGTATCCAAAGTGGAGGGATTCTTTAAAAAAGGAGATATCATCAGGATTTTTGATGACGCCGGCAGACAGATCGGAATCGGCAAATCACAATACGATTCTGAAAAGGTTGAACTATACATGGGTGAAAAGAGAAAAAAACCCCTGGTACATTATGATTATTTACTGATTAATGAAAAGAACTGATTTTTAATTCCGGAAAATATGGATTGTACACCATTATTTCAATCTGCACTTGTTTCAAGCAGGAAGCTGAACAACCTGGATACTGATACCATCAACAGGCTGCTTATTCATCTTGCGGATAAAACCGAGGAGAACATTTCCGTGATTATGGCGGAAAATGAGAAGGACCTTGCACTTATGGATAAGAAAGATCCCAAGTATGACCGGCTGCAGCTTACTCCTTCCAGGATAAGGAATATTGCTTCGGATATACGTAATGTTGCGGGACTTGACTCTCCGCTTGGCAGGGTCAGCTATGACTATAAAAAATCAAATGGACTGAGGATCAAAAAGGTAAGCGTCCCCTTCGGTGTCATCGGCATAATTTATGAAGCCCGGCCAAACGTTACCCTTGATGTCTTTTCCCTCTGTATTAAATCCGGGAATGCCTGTATCCTCAAGGGAGGAAGTGATGCCATATATTCAAACACTGCCCTTGTAAAAATAATAAAGGACAGTCTGGCGGATTCCGGCATTACAGGGGATGCAGTTGCCCTTCTGCCCCCGGGCAGGGAAGAGACCTCGCAGCTTCTCAATGCCGCAGGATACATTGATCTCATCATCCCCCGGGGAAGTCAGAGCCTTATTGATTTCGTCCGTGAGAATGCGACTATTCCGGTTATTGAAACCGGTGCGGGAATATGCCATACCTATTTTGATGAGTTTGGTGACCGCGAAACCGGAAGAACAGTCATCAACAATGCAAAAACCAGACGTGTAAGCGTTTGTAATGCACTCGATTGTCTGGTGATCCATGAAAGCCGCCTGGATGACCTCGCATATATTGTAGGTCTTTGCCAGGATTCTGATGTGATAATCCAGGCTGATGAAAAAGCACTGAATGCCCTCAGGGGAAAATATCCCGACAAACTGCTTGAAATGGCAACTGATGCATCTTTCGGCACTGAATTTCTCAGTTATACAATGGCTGTCAAAACTGTTTCCGGCTTTGACGGGGCGCTCGAACACATTTCCAGATACAGCTCCCGCCACAGCGAAGCCATTATCTCCGGGAACAGGGAAAGACAGGAAATGTTCTGTAAGATGACAGATGCGGCAGCAGTGTACGTCAATACATCAACGGCATTTACCGACGGGGCTGAGTTCGGGCTTGGTGCCGAAATCGGAATATCCACACAGAAAATGCATGCCAGGGGTCCCATGGCTCTTGAAGCGCTAACAACCTATAAATGGATAATTGAGGGAGACGGGCAGATACGGTCCTGACCGGCAAAACATATAAAACCATGATTATGAATCCCGATTTTGATAAGATAAAAAAATTTTATGACGCTCTGCCTGACAACACGGACAGGATAAGAGACAGTCTTGACAGGCCGCTGACCTACACTGAAAAAGTGTTGTACAATCATCAGTGGGACCGCAGTAAAACTGCCGCATATATCAGGGGAATTGATTACGCGGAGTTTTTACCCGCCAGGGTTGCCATGCAGGATGCCACAGCACAGATGGCTATGCTTCAGTTTATGATGGCAGGGAGGATAAACACTTCCGTCCCTTCATCAATCCACTGTGACCATCTGATAACAGCATTCAGGGGAGCGGAAACCGACCTTGCAAAAGCTCTCGAGACAAACCATGAGGTCTATGACTTCCTCAGGTCTGCAAGCATGATGTATGATATTGATTTCTGGGAACCGGGATCCGGAATTATTCACCAGGTCATTCTTGAAAACTATGCCTTCCCGGGGGGATTGATGGTGGGAACTGATTCCCACACTCCTAACGCCGGGGGAATGGGAATGATAGCTGTCGGTGTGGGCGGTGCCGATGCAGTGGATGTGATGGCAGGTCTGCCCTGGGAACTGAGATTTCCGAAAATCATAGGTATCAGGCTTACCGGGAAACTTAACGGCTGGGTATCCCCCAAGGACATTATCCTTAAAATAGCAGGAATGCTGTCAGTAAGAGGAGGCACAGGATCAATCCTTGAATATTTCGGTGAAGGTGCTGAGTCCATTTCTGCAACCGGCAAGGGTACCATCTGTAACATGGGTGCTGAAACAGGTGCAACCTGTTCAGTCTTCAGCTTTGACCGGGCCATGGCCGATTATCTCAACGCCACGGGCAGAAAGGAAATTGCAGATATGGCTTCAGCCGTGGAAAGCCATCTGAGAAGCGACCCGGAAGTATACGATAATCCCAGGCAATATTATGACAATTACCTTGAGATAAATCTTTCGGAACTGGAACCCTATATAAACGGCCCGTTTACTCCCGACCTTGCAACACCTGTATCCAAAATGAAGGAGGCTGCAGAAAAAAACAAATGGCCGGTGGAAATTTCAGCCGGACTGATAGGATCATGTACCAATTCATCCTATGAAGATATTTCAAGGGCATCTTCAATTGTAAAAAATGCCCTCAGGGAAAAGCTGACTGCAAAATCAGATTTAAAGATCACACCCGGATCAGAAATGATACGCCAAACAGTTGAAAGGGACGGTCTCCTTGACCCTTTCAGGGAAATCGGCGCTGAAGTATACGCAAATGCCTGCGGTCCGTGTATCGGCCAGTGGTACAGACCGCATCAGGAAGACAATCCTGTCAATACCGTAATCCACTCCTTCAACCGTAATTTTGCAAAAAGGACAGACGGTAATCCGAATACCCATGCCTTTGTTGCATCTCCTGAAATAGTGACTGCACTGACCATTGCAGGATCACTTACTTTCAATCCCCTGACGGATTCACTGATCAATTCGGAAGGAAAGCCGGTCAATCTTCCTGAACCACGGGGGTTTTCGCTCCCATCCGGGGGGTTCAGCATCATCCGCGAAAAAGCGAAAAAGCCCGGAAGGAAGAAAGCCGCATCCTCCGTAATCATTGATCCCCGTTCAGAAAGGCTGCAGACACTGGTTCCCTTCAAAGCGTGGGATGGCAAGGACTTTACAGGCCTTCTCCTGCTTATAAAAGCCAGGGGGAAATGTACCACCGACCATATATCAATGGCAGGTAAATGGCTCAGATACCGCGGCCACCTGGAAAATATTTCACAAAATTATATGATAGGGGCCACAAATGCCTTTAATGACAAAACGGACTGCATACTGAACCAGCTGACCGGGACATATGACTCTGTACCATCTGTTGCATTTGCATACAAAAAGGGGGGACTGGGCTCAATAGTTGTGGGCGAGGAAAATTTCGGGGAAGGATCATCACGCGAACATGCAGCAATGGAACCCCGTTTCCTCAACGTCAGGGCTATCATCGTCAAGTCATTTGCCAGGATTCATGAGTCAAACCTCAAGAAGCAGGGCATTCTTACACTCACATTTTCTGACAAAAACGACTATGATAAGATAAGGGAGACTGACAGGATAGATATAACGGGATTAAAAGACTTTGCCCCGGACAAGCCGGTTACGCTTATCCTTCACCATAAAGACGGAACGCGGGATACCATACTGGCAAACCATTCATATAATGAATCCCAGTTTGCATGGTTCAAGGCAGGAAGTGCAATCAACGTTATCAGGCGGCAGCATTGAAACAGAACAACTGAAAACGCAATCAGCCCCGTAAGACAGCACCGGTAAAACAGAACAGGGAAAAAAGAAAGCCGGGATAATAAAATATTTATTAACAGATTAAAATACAGGATGAACGGAGAAAAAATAAGATTTGATAACGGGAAAATGATTGTTCCGGATCTTCCTCTGGTTCCTTTCATTACAGGGGACGGAACCGGGCCGGATATATGGAATGCATCCGTGAGGATATTTGATGCAGCCGTGGAAAAATCCTACGGAGGCAGGAGAAAAATAATATGGCAGGAAGTGCTTGCAGGGGAAAAAGCATTCAATATTACCGGAAACTGGCTGCCACAGGAAACACTTGATACTTTCAGGGATCATCTTGTCGGAATAAAGGGACCTCTCACAACACCTGTCGGGGAAGGAATGAGATCCCTGAATGTTGCCCTCAGGCAGGAACTGGATCTTTATACCTGCTACCGTCCTGTAAGATATTTCGATGGTGTGCCGAGTCCCGTTAAACGGCCGGATCTTGTAAACATGCATATTTTCAGGGAGAATACTGAAGATATCTATGCCGGTATAGAATACCTGCACGGCAACCCGGATACTGAAAAGCTGAAAAGTTTCCTTATTGATGAAATGGGAGTAGGAAGTATCCGCTTTCCGGAAACATCTTCAATAGGTATCAAGCCGGTATCAGTTGAAGGAACTGAAAGACTGGTAAGGCAGGCTGTCAGGTTTGCCATTGAAAGGAATCTGCCTTCGGTGACCCTGGTACACAAGGGCAACATAATGAAATATACCGAAGGGGCATTTATGAAATGGGGATATGCCCTGGCAGAAAG
>JAAYKX010000148.1 GCA_012522155.1 Bacteroidales bacterium | reverse complement strand
AAATAAAAAATGAAAATTTCAAAACTTTAAGGATATTTGTACAGAGATGAAAAAGAGTGATTTTACTATTCTTGTTGCTGATGATGACCCGGACTATCTCTATCAGACTGTTTTTAATCTGAATAAAGCTGGTTACAAGACCATTACGGCAGAGAGCCAGGCTGAGGCGGAAGCAATCATTGAACGCTTCCGGCCTGATCTTGCCATTTTTGATCTTATGATGGAAAGTGATGACAGCGGTTTTATTTTATGTTACAAAATACGGAAAAAGTATCCCGATGTGCCGGTGATACTTGCAACTGCTGTTTCACGGGAAACCGGCATGTCCTTCAGCGTGGACACCGAGAGGGAGAAATCATGGATCAGGGCAGACAGATACCTTGAGAAGGGAATACGCGCCGAGCAGCTGGATCAGGAAATAATGAAACTGTTAAAAATATAGGAAATGGCGGTATTGAAAGTACTGGTCATAGATGATGAGCCGGGGATCCGCTCAGGCGTTACCAGGATATTAAAGGATTTCCAGGTTACCTATCCCTTCATGGATGAAGACTATACATTCGAACTGTTTGAAGCTGCGACGGGTGAGGAGGGAATTGAAATGCTTGAAAATGACAAGCCCGACATTATTCTGCTCGACAATAAACTGCCCGGCATACAGGGGGTGGAAGTCCTTGAATATATACACAACAAGAATTATGATATCATGGTGGCAATGATAACTTCATACGCATCCCTCGATGTGGCTGTCAAAGCGACGCGCGACGGGGCCACCGATTTCATTCCGAAGCCCTTTACACCCCAGGAGCTTAAATCGAGCATAGAAAATATAAGTAAACAACTTTATCTCAGAAGAATAACCCGGCGCCTCACTGAGGAAGGGAAACAAATAAGATATCAGTTTCTTTCAGTTCTTTCACATGAACTGAAAGCACCTCTCAACGCCGTTGAGGGATATCTCAGGATGATGCAGGGAATGGAGGCCGGCGACAGGATAAGTGATTATACTGACCATATTGACAGGTCATTACAAAGAATACAGGGAATGAGAAACCTGATCATGGACCTCCTGGATTTTACAAAGATCCGTCTTGAAAAGAAGGAAGGCAGGATCAAATCCCTTGATCTTGCCGAGGTGGCCAGGGGTGCAATAGTAACCGTACAGCCCTATGCCATACAGATGGAAGTTATTATTAATCTTGAAGTAAAAACAGAGGCTTTCATAGAGGCAGACCCCGCCGACATGGATATCATCTTCAACAATCTTGTTTCCAACTCGGTAAAATACAATAAACCGGGAGGCAGAGCAGATATCATTATTGATTCAGATGATAAAGAAGTTATAATCAGTTTTGCAGACGAGGGAATAGGGATCAGCGAGGAAGATATTCCCGATCTCTTTACTGAATTTGTCAGAATAAAAAGTGATCAGACAAGAAAAATAACAGGAAGCGGACTGGGACTTTCCATAGTAAAAAAAATTGTACAGCTTTATTACGGAACAATTACATTGGATAGCACACCGAATGTCGGAACGGTTTTTACTGTCAGACTGCCAAAGGATGCCTCATCCATTGCCTGAGAAAATATGAGGCCTTCCGGCTCTGCGGGACAGACCGGGGGAAGACGGGTATGAAGGTTCTCCCGGCAAACCGGGAAAAGCTATTTGAACCACTTAAATAACAATTATTTAAATATAATATTTTCGGATGAAATTACCGGGCAAAACTGTTGAAAGACTCAGCGAATACAGAAGGACACTCCTTGGATGTCTGGAAGAAAAAAAGAATTTTATCTTTTCCCATGAACTGGCGGCAAGATTGCATATTACAGCAGTACAGGTAAGGCGCGACCTGATGCTCATAGGCTATTCCTCGGTGCTGCGCAAGGGATACGATGTCAGGGAACTTATCGAAACAATAGGAACGATCATTGATTCGGAAGTCACGCTGAATGTTACTATAATAGGCATTGGCAATCTCGGGAGGGCAGTTGCCGGATATTTCAGGGGAAAAAGATCAAAGCTCTGCCTTGTTGCCTCATTCGACACTGACCCGCATAAGGTCAATAAGGTTATATCCGGTGTCAGATGTTATCCTGCACCGGAAATGGAAAATATTATCAGGGAGCTGGATATCAGAATAGCGATAATCACTGCCCCGGCAGATTCAGCAAGGGAGATTGCCGCTGAAGCCGTCCGTTGCGGGATAAAGGGAATCATGAATTTTACCACAATATCTCTTGTTGTTCCTTCATGGGTATACCTTGAAGAATATGATATGATTACTTCCATAGAAAAAGTAGCTTATTTTGTAAAGGAAAACAAGATTTAGAATCATATTCATAATGAGAATTTTCAGAGGATTTGAAGAAGTAAGGGGAATCCGGAACCCTGTTGTCACAACCGGATCATTCGACGGTGTCCATATAGGCCATAAAACCATTCTTAAGCGTCTCGGAATGCTTGCCTCTAAGTACGACGGCGAGTCGGTCCTGATCACATTCTATCCGCATCCCCGCAAAGTGCTTTATCCCGATACTGCCGGAAAGGATCTCAAACTTATAAACACGCAGGAGGAAAAACTTGAACTCCTGAGAAAAGCCGGTCTTGACAATGTGATACTGGTTGAATTTACCAGGGAATTTTCAAAGGTTACCAGTGAAGAGTTTGTCAGGGATTACCTGCACAATATTTTGAAGGCAAGAGTGATAGTTGTAGGGTTCAATCATCATTTCGGGTTTAACCAGGAAGGGGATTACAGGCATCTGTGGAACTGGAGGAAGAAGTATGACTTTGAAGCCGAAGAGATCCCCGAGCAGGAAGTACAGCATGAAACGGTCAGTTCCACAAAGATCCGTAAAGCTATCAGGGAAGGTTATATACAAAGGGCAAATGCATATCTTGACCATTATTATCTTGTTATGGGGGTGGTGACAACTGATTCCCCGCCCAGGATTGCGGATAATATTCATTTTGTGCGTATGCCTGTGACCGAAGAGAGCAAGCTTCTGCCTTCCCCGGGACTTTATGCAGTATCACTTGTGGCGAAAAATGCCGCTTCAAAGGCAATGGTATTCATCACCCGGGATAAGAGCTCCGGCCAGGGCTTATATATCAATATATTTGAAGGAGAGGAATCCTTTTCCGGCGAAAGGACCTCGGTACTTTTTCATAAAAAAATACACGGTGAATTGTCCCCGGGTGATCTGCATTTCGAGTACCGCCTCGAAAGTGCCAGGGATGAAATATCAGAACTTATTTACTGATAACGCCGCGCTAAACGAAGTTCTGCACTGTCGATAATTCTCAAACATCTTCCGGTATTTTCACTTCCGTATGCTAATAATTTTTTATATTCCGGAAATAAACCTGAAATAAATAACTTCGAAAAACTATGAGATCAGCAGCAGTTTTTTTTATTATTCTGTCTCTGTCCCTGGGTATCCTTTCAGGACAGAAAAAAGCAACAAATGTTGTTCCGGAAGCTCAAAAGCCACCCTTTTATAAAAATTTCACGGTCTCGGTTTATGCGAGAGCCTACGAAGTGAGGGATATGGCTGATATGAAAAAGTTGCAGGAGACATGGGATCTGATAAGCCGGCAGGTAAAAGTCGATAAGATATATCTTGAAACTCACCGCGACAAGCTGATTGTTGACGAAAAGACTCTTGTATCAGCTATCAGGTTCTTCAAATCAAAGGGTATGAAGGTTGCGGGTGGAATAACATATACCATAGATGAAAGCAATAACTTCGAGACATTCTGTTTTTCCAATCCCGGGCATCGTCAGCTGGCTCAGGAAATAGCGGAATACACGGCCAGGCATTTTGACGAATTCATTCTTGATGATTTTTTCTTTACCAGCTGCAAATGTGATGCCTGTATCAGTGCAAAAGGTGATATGAGCTGGACGGATTTCAGGCTGAAGCTCATGACGGATGCCGGCCGCGACCTTATAATCAATCCGGCCAAAAAGATTAATCCGAATGTGAAAGTGATAGTCAAGTATCCGAACTGGTACGAACATTTCCAGGGATTGGGTTTCAACCTTGAGGTACAGCCTTCAATGTTTGACGGCATTTATACAGGCACGGAAACCCGCGATGCGGTCAGCTCCGATCAGCATCTTCAGCAATATGAAAGTTATCTTATATTCAGATATTTTGAAAATATTGCACCCGGTCGCAATGGCGGCGGCTGGGTCGATTCAGGCGGAGCAACTTATCTCGACCGTTATGCGGAACAGTTTTGGATCACTCTCTTTGCGAAAGCCCCGGAGATCACAATGTTTGATTACAGACAGCTTCAGGCGCAGGTCAGGCCCGGCCAGAGGGGAGCATGGCAGGGGACCGGTACAAGCTTTGATTATGATGCCATGATGAAACAGCATTTTACCCTTGCCGATGGAAGAATAATTCAGCCTACAATTGCCAGGGCTGCAGGTATGACTTTCGAAAATGCAGACAAGTTCCTGGGACTTCTCGGAAACCCTGCAGGACTCAGGAGTTACAAACCCTATCATTCAACCGGGGAGGATTTCCTGCAGAACTATCTTGGTATGATAGGAATTCCGATGGATCTGTCACCGGTGTTCCCGGAAGACGGCAATATGATCCTTCTTACCGAATCGGCCGGATTTGATCCGCAGATAGTGGCGAAAATTAAGAAAAGACTGCAGTCGGGAAAAAATGTGATGATCACCTCGGGCCTGTTAAGAGTCCTTCAGGATAAAGGTATCGGGCATATCGCAGAGATAACATATACCGGCCGGAAAGCACTGGTAAATGATTTCAAGGCAGGCTGGGGAATACCTGTGAAATCATCACAGGAGATACTGATACCCCAGATAAACTACCTGACGAACGATTCCTGGGAAGAGCTGTCCGCGATAAGGGGAGAATCAGGATGGCCGCTTCTGCACAGGGCTCAGTATTCAAAAGCATATCTGTATGTTCTTACAATTCCCGATAATTTTTCTGACCTGTACCGCTATCCCGATATTATTCTGAACCGTATACGGACGGTAGCTTCGCAGGATCTGAATGTAAGACTGGAAGGTCCTTCGAAGGTGAGCCTCTTCTGTTACGACAACGGTACTTTTATTGTACAGTCATTCCTTGACGAGCCGGTAACGGTCAGGGTAATGGTAAAGAACTCAAACGGTACGCTGGAGGACCTGCTTTCCGGCCTGCCGGTCACCGGAACAGCGGTACCCCTGCTGCCATTCAGGAGCAGATCACAGACTGACCCGGAACATGGTTTTGAAATCATAGTAAAACCACATTCCTACAGAGTCTTCCGGCAGCAGTCCGGAAAATGACAGGCAGCCTGACACCGGTAATGGGGACGGTGTGAACGGGACAATCCTTTTTCAGAGAGTGTCGCCGAAATCTTTTCTGTATGCCTCAGCCAGCCTTTCCGGCCAGTCACTGACAGCTTCAAGTCTTCCGGTGAAAAATCTCAGAACGGGAGGCTCTTCCACAAACCTTAGTCCGCCTATCAGTTCCCTGTTTTTATATAACCAGTTAAGCCGGTCAATGGTGTATTCCACCTGCGAAAGGGTAAACACCCTTCTCGGCAATGCCAGTCTCATCAGCTCAAGATCAGCATATATCTCATTGCCATCCTCATCACGGGTGCTGCTCATGGTACCGCGTTCCATTCCCCTCACCCCGGAAGCAATGTAAAAGGCTGAAACAAGTGAGGCTGCAATGTATTCCGACTGGGGCAGATGGGGGAGGAACTGTGTGGCATCAATATGGCTGCCAAGAGCACCGCCCGGTGTTACAACAGGAATTCCAAGCTTTACAAGTTCATTTATCATGTATTCAATGAACATGGGCGACTGACCGACAACATCTTCTTCCAGCGTTTCAGTCAGTCCCTGTGCCATTGCTTCTATTTCCCTGACCGAGATGCCGCCGTAGGTAAGAAATCCCTCATAAAGGGGGACCAGGTGCTTCATCCTGGTATAGATATCTGGGGAGTTGGTACAGATGGCACCGCCTTTTGCAGAACTCACCTTCCTGCCGGAAAAATATACAATATCACATAATTCACACATTTTAAGCAATATAGATCCGATAGTCTCTTTCCCACAGGCAGCTTCCCTCTTTAAAATGAAATATGCATTTTCTCCTATAAGGCTGGCATCCAGAACTATTATAAGATTGTACTTGTCAGCTATCCTTCTTACTTCTTTCAGGTTTGAAAGAGAAAAGGGCTGACCGCCGATAAGGTTTGTTGAGGCTTCCATTCTGATAAAGGGGATATTTTCCGGCTTTACATCCTGAATGGTTTTTTCCAGCCTTTCCGTGTCAATGTTCCCCTTGAAAGGATGTGAGCTGTCTATTTTCATGGCCTCAGGTGTATAGAGCTCAAGTATGCTGCCACCGTTAAGTTCTATATGGGCACGGGTGGTTGTGAAATGATAGTTCATGGGAATAACTGATCCTTCACTGATATAGGCTTTGGAGATAATATTCTCTGCTGCCCTGCCCTGGTGTACGGGAAGAATATATTTTTTCCCCAGTACCTCCTGTACACTTTTTTCAAACCTGCTGAAGCTGACAGATCCCGCATAGGCGTCATCCGCAACGAACATTGTCGAGAGCTGCTTGTCGCTCATGGCATTGGTTCCGCTGTCGGTCAGCATGTCGAGAAAAATATCCTTTGTTGAAAGAAGAAATGAATTGTATCCGGCTGCCTTTACAGCTTCCAGCCTTTGTTCCACAGGTACAAGATTCAGTGACTGGACTATGCGTACCTTATGCATCTCAAGGGGAATCTGTTTGCCGTTGAAAAACTTAACCGTGCGATTGTTGCTTATCTTTTCCATTTTTAAAAGTTTAAGTTGAGAAATGACCTGTTATAATGCCATTATGCTTTTAAATTGAATCCAAACGTACTGTAATTTCAGATAATTTCAAACAGAGACCGGGGCTGACTGTCATCATTTTGTAATTTTAAACTTAAATATTCTTATATTGCTCATCGCAAGGGGAGGATCTGCCTGCCTGAAAATTGACAATAGTTCGTTATACTTTTGAATCTGCTGATTCCCGCAAAGCCTATATGTTTGATTATGAGTATTTGTTGAAATAACGAATTGTTACTTTGAAGATGATTTTT
>JAAYKX010000018.1 GCA_012522155.1 Bacteroidales bacterium | reverse complement strand
GTCTGAATTCGAATCAATGTACTGTTATTACGACTTTCAATGTTAAAATCCATGATTGTATTGTTTTGTTGGCCCAAAAATAACAAATATTTCTATTCCTTGGAAGCTTTATTTTCTTTTTCTTCCATTTCTTCTTTCAGGGCTGCCAGCTGAGTTATATCTCCAAGCGTGGTTCTTTCAATATTCGTCTTGACTTTTCTGGTGGTCTTCCTTGATGTCGCAGCTTCTGACTTCTTTGCCGGAGCATCTGCAGCCCTTCTCTCGTCTTCGAACACCCTGCTGTGTGATACAATTATTTTCTTCGCCGACTTGTTGAACTCAATAACCTTAAACATAAGCCTTTCATCAACTTTTACAGTACTCCCGTCTTCCCTGACCAGGTGCCTGGGAGTTGCAAAACCTTCAACACCATAAGGAAGCGCTATAACAGCACCTTTGTCAAATACCTCCACGACCGTGCCTTCATGAATGGAATCAACTGCAAAAAGGTCTTCGAAAACATCCCATGGATTCTCTTCAAGTTGCTTGTGACCAAGACTGAGTCGCCGGTTTTCTTTGTCTATTTCAAGAACAACAACCTCTATTTCAGCATCAATAGCTGTAAATTCAGCGGGATGCTTTATCTTTTTCGTCCAGCTCAGATCCGAAATATGTATCAATCCGTCAACACCTTCCTCAATTTCCACAAATACACCAAAGTTGGTAAAATTCCTGACCCTCGCAGTATGCCTGGAACCAACTGTATATTTTTGTTCGATATCCTGCCATGGATCCGGCTTCAGCTGCTTGATGCCGAGTGACATTTTTCTTTCTGTCCGGTCAAGAGTCAGAATCACGGTTTCAACCTGGTCACCCACTTTCATAAACTCCTGTGCACTCCGCAGATGCTGCGACCATGACATTTCCGAAACATGAATAAGACCTTCCACCCCGGGTGCTATTTCAACAAATGCACCATAGTCAGCCATCACCACAACCTTTCCGGTAACCTTGTCTCCTATTTTCAGGTCAGGATCAACCGAATCCCATGGATGTGGTGTAAGCTGTTTCAGACCAAGAGCTATCCTTTTCTTGTCATCATCAAAATCAAGAATGACAACATTCAGTTTCTGATCCAGCTCAACGATCTCTTCGGGATGATTAACCCTGCCCCACGACAGATCGGTAATGTGAATAAGTCCGTCAACACCCCCGAGATCAATGAACACACCGTATGATGTGATATTCTTGACAGTCCCTTCAAGAACCTGGCCTTTTTCGAGCTTTGCAATAATCTCTTTCTTCTGCTGCTCAAGCTCGGCTTCAATAAGAGCTTTGTGGGAAACAACAACATTCTTGAATTCCTGATTGATCTTTACAACCTTGAACTCCATTGTCTTCCCCACATATATGTCATAATCCCTGATAGGTTTTACATCAATCTGGGATCCCGGAAGAAATGCCTCAATTCCAAAAATATCGACAATCATTCCGCCTTTGGTACGGCATTTTATGAAACCGGTAATTATTTCATCATTTTCCATGGAAGTATTAACCCTCTCCCATGATTTTATGGCCCGGGCCTTCTTGTGGGACAAAATAAGCTGGCCTCTTCTGTCTTCCTGGCTTTCAACATACACCTCCACCTCATCACCTACCTTAAGACCAGGATTGTAACGGAATTCATTAAGGCTTATAACACCTTCCGATTTATAGCCTATGTTGATCACAACTTCCCTTGAGGTCATCTGTATGACTGTTCCTGTGATAACCTCATCAACTGCAACGGTTGACAGGGTTGCATCATACATTGCTTCATATTCCTTATGCCTTGGCGAAACTCTTACTTCCTCACTTTCAAAGCTTTCCCAATCAAAATCATGAACTGAAGGCGTAGCGGGAGAAATATCTGCGGTTTCCTGAATTTCATCAGCTTCAGCACTGTCTTCTTCCCCGGTATTTTCTGAATCTGTAATGAACTCTGTCATATCCTCCTCCATATCTTCCGTCACATCCTCCATCAGGGCTTCAGCAGTATCATCATCCTCCAAGGCCTGTTCGATCAGTTTATCCCTGGATTCCTTGACTTTCAGTTTTTTACCAGATTTAATGCTCTCACTGTCAGCTAAATCATCTTTTTTCGGGTTCTTCTTCCTGGTATCTGTCATAATTTGCAATAAAATTACTAATAATTAATAGGTTAGACATTATCTTGTTAAAAAATGGTGTGCAAAGATAGGATATTTATTTAAAAACACAGGATTTTTGCCTGATTAATTCATGCAAATTCAAGTATTTTATCATCTGTCCGCAATGCAAAATCTGCCTGACTCAACAGCAATGCCGCCAACACCGGATCACCATCCTAAAGCTGAAAGAATAAGGCTATTAACAGAATCTGTTGCCAAATCTCACGGCTTCTGTTATCTTTGCTATGTTTAAATCCGGCCCTCACCGAAGCAGCTTTAACAAAAATCAAAGAAATACTACACGATCCGGCAATGCATGAAAAAAATGTTATTTAAATTTATCACATAATTAAAGAACCAACAACATAAAGAGAAAATACATGAAAGGAATTATTCTGGCAGGAGGTTCGGGAAGCAGATTACATCCGATAACCAACACAATATCGAAACAGTTGCTGCCCGTTTATGACAAGCCAATGATTTATTATCCTCTTTCGGTGCTGATGCTTGCCGGTATCCGGGAGATACTGGTCATTTCAACACCGCGCGATCTGCCATCATTCCGGAACCTTCTGGGTGACGGAAAATCCATCGGTCTTGAATTCAGTTATATCGAACAACCATCACCTGACGGACTGGCCCAGGCCTTTATTCTGGGCGATGAATTCATCGGAAATGATCCGGTCTGCATGATACTGGGTGATAATATTTTTTACGGACACGGATTCGGGGATGTTCTGCGTGATACTGCAAAACTTGATGAGGGAGCCTGTGTATTCGGATATTATGTCACCGACCCTGAGCGTTACGGAGTAGTGGAATTTGACAGCAGGGACAAGGCTGTTTCCATTGAGGAAAAACCAGCCGAACCAAAATCAAATTATGCAGTCACCGGACTGTATTTTTATGACAACACCGTGGCAGACAAAGCCCGTTCACTGAAACCTTCACCCAGGGGAGAGCTTGAAATAACTGATCTCAACAGGCTGTACCTTGAAGAGGGAAAGCTTACTGTCAGGATCATGGGACGGGGAATGGCATGGCTTGACACGGGAACATTTGAAAGTCTCCTGCAGGCCTCAAACTTCATAGCCACCCTTGAACACCGGCAGAGCCTGAAGGCCTCATGCATCGAGGAAATAGCCTATAAAAGGGGATTCATTGACAAAAGTCAGCTGTTGTCCCTTGCGGAGCCAATAAAAAACAGTCAGTACGGAAAATACCTGATGAGGATAGCTTCGGAAGAAATCTCAGAATCAGACATAATTAAATAAACAAATCAGCCTGCATGGAAATTATTCATACCGGGTTTAAGGATCTTTTTGTCATTAAGCCGACAGTCTTCTCTGATAAAAGAGGTTATTTCTTCGAAAGTTATAACCAGGACAGATACAGAAATGCAGGCATAGATTTCATACCGGTACAGGACAATGAATCCAGGTCCTCCAGGGGCGTTGTAAGAGGTCTTCACTATCAGCTCAGGCCCTACGACCAGGCAAAGCTTATCAGGGTAATTGAAGGAAGGATTTTTGATGTTGCCCTGGATCTGAGAAGGGATTTACCCACATACGGAAAATGGTTTGGTATTGAGCTTGATTCCGGAAGCAAAACACAGCTTTTCATTCCGAGAGGCTTTGCCCATGGATTTTCCGTACTAAGTGAATTGGCAATTATTCTGTATAAAACTGACAACCTCTACCATCATGCTTCAGAAAGGGGCATTGCTCTTGATGATCCCGAACTGAATATTGACTGGCGTATCGGAAATATCAAACCGGTACTGAGTGAAAAGGATACAAGAAATCCCCTTTTCAGGGATGCTGAAAATAATTTTTAACAAATCTGAAGAATCATGGCAGTAATACTGATTACCGGGGCAGACGGCCAGCTGGGCAATGAACTGAAAAATGCCTCCGGAAACTACTACGGATATGATTTTATCTTCACGGATATTGACACTCTCGACATAAGCAACAGGTCAGAAACAAATGATTTCATCAGAAACACCAATCCCGGCTGGATAATAAACTGTGCAGCATACAACCATGTAGACAAGGCTGAAGATGATGCCGGCAATGCTGATCTCATCAACAATGCTGCTGTCGGGAACATTACGGAGGCAATCAGGGATACCGGCTGCAGGTTCATTCATTTTTCAACGGACTATGTTTTCAACGGCAGATCCTGTCTGCCATATAATGAACTTTCAGAACCTGCACCCTTAAATGTCTATGGCATGTCAAAGCTGGCGGGAGAGAGGACAGCACTGAGTCATCATGCTTCAATGATAATCCGGACATCCTGGCTGTATTCATCTTTCGGATCAAATTTTGTGAAAACCATTCTGAGGAAGGCCGCAGAAAATGAATCACTCAGCGTTGTCTTCGATCAGATTGGCACGCCCACATATGCGGCTGACCTGGCGGAAGCGGTCATGAATATTGTATCAGGGGTAATACGTAACAAGACTGCCTACAGTCCCGGCATATATCATTATTCAAACGAGGGAGTATGCAGCTGGTACGATTTTGCCGAAGAACTGGTAAGAGAAGCCGGACTGGCATGCCGTATTGTTCCGGTCCTCTCTTCCAGCTATCCCATGGCTGCGCAAAGACCTCCCTGTTCCGTTCTTGACAAGGGCAAAATAAAGGAAAAATATGGTCTTGAAATCCCCCACTGGAGGAGAAGCATGAAAAAATGTCTGAAATTACTCGAATAAAAATAACTGTCCGGGCAGCCGGATACAGAAACAGGCGAATAATTCAGGAAAAATTTAATTATTATTACAACAGAAATCAAATAACGTTTCATATGTTATCAATGGAAGAAATCAGGAAAAGAGCTGAAATATGGCTTGGCAGTGAATTCAACGAAGCAACCCGGAAAGAAGTAAGGGAGATGCTTGAAAAAGACGAAGAAAAACTTGTGGATTCTTTCTACCAGGATCTGGAATTCGGAACCGGCGGACTAAGGGGAATCATGGGTGCCGGCACCAACAGAATGAACATTTATACCATGGGAATGGCAAGCCAGGGTCTTGCAAACTATATAATAAAACAATGCGGTGAAAAGGGAATACGTGTTGCAATTGCGCACGACTGCAGGAATAACAGCCGATATTTTGCCGAAACTGCTGCAGATATATTCTCTGCCAACGGTTTTGAGGTTTTTCTTTTTGAAGCTCTCAGACCCACCCCGGAATTATCGTTCGCAATTCGTCATTACAAATGCCATAGCGGGATTGTGATCACTGCCTCACATAATCCCCGGGAATATAACGGATATAAGGCCTACTGGAATGATGGCGGACAGGTGGTCTCACCCCATGACACCGGCATAATTGAAGAAGTACGCAAAATTAAATCCGTAAACGAAATAAAATTCGGGGGAGACAAGCAAAACATACGTATTCTGGGAAAAGAAACCGATGATGCCTTCCTTGAGGAAGTACTTAAAATGAGACTTAACCCTGAAATCATCAGAAAACACAGTGATATGGGAATAGTATACACACCCATTCACGGTACCGGGGTAAAGCTGGTACCTTCTGCCCTTAAACTGTTTGGTTTTACCAATATCATTAATGTCCCGGAGCAGGATATCGTTGATGGAAATTTCCCCACTGTCAGATCACCCAACCCGGAGGAATCCGATGCCCTGAAGATGGCGATTGACAGGGCAGAAGCCACAGGGGCTGAGCTCGTCATTGCAACCGATCCCGATGCTGACAGACTTGGAATTGCATGCAGAAACGGGGAAGGTAAATTTATTCTTCTGAATGGTAATCAGACCGCCGTACTGCTGATCCATTACATTTTGTCACAATATGAGAAAAAGAATAAATACAAGGGCAATGAATACATTGTCAAAACCATAGTAACAAGCGACCTGATTGATAAAATTGCTGAAAAATATGAAGTTGAATGCTTCAACGTACTGACGGGTTTTAAGTTTTTCGCTGAACTGATGAGAAAGCTGGAAGGAAAGAAACAATATATCGGCGGTGGCGAGGAAAGCTATGGCTTTCTTCCCGGCGATTATGTCAGGGACAAGGATGCAGTTGCGTCATGTGCACTTGTGGCTGAGGTTGCAGCATGGGCAAAGAACGGGGAGAAATCGCTGTACGATCTCCTGCTGGATATCTATCTTGAATACGGACTGTTCATGGAAAAACTTGTCAATATTGTCCGCAAGGGCAAGGAAGGAGCTGATGAAATAAAAGCCATGATGCTGTCCTACAGAAAAACCCCTCCTGCCTTTATCAATAAAAGCAGGGTTGTAAAGATCGATGACTACGAGACACTTGTTTCAACTGATTGTGTGACAGGGAAAAAAACAAATCTGAGCCTTTCCAGGTCTGATGTGATTCAGTTTTTTCTTGAAGACGGAAGTAAAATTTCCGTTCGCCCTTCCGGGACAGAACCAAAAATCAAGTTTTATTTCAGCGTAAATACCACACTTGAATCTGCTGCAAAATTCGAAGAAACGAACAAGCTTCTTGATAAGAGGCTTGAAGACATAATCAGAGATATGAAATTGAACTGATTCTGCTTAACACCTGATACGATACGGGTTTGGAGACATTCTCCGGATCCGGTTAATACTGCCGGAACAACTATTTTTTTACAGACTTAACAAGTAAACACTCTAACTACTATTGCCATGAAATCATATCGGAAGGAGCTATGGTTTGAAACACCGACAAGAAGAGCATTTATCAACATCACGGACCAGGTACAGGAATGCCTGGACGAATCGGGGATCAGGGAAGGACTTATCGTGGTCAGCGCAATGCACATCACCAGTTCCGTATTTATCAATGATGATGAACCGGGATTGCACCACGATTTTGAGATATGGCTGGAAAAGCTTGCACCTGAGAAACCCCACAGCCAGTACAGGCATAACAGTTATGAGGATAATGCCGATGCTCATTTAAAACGTACTGTTATGGGACGTGAGACTGTTGTGGCTGTAAGCAGCGGGAAAATGGATTTTGGCCCATGGGAACAAATATTCTATGGTGAATTCGACGGCAAGAGAAGAAAGAGGGTACTTGTAAAAATAATCGGTGAATAAAAGACCTCCCGGATTCAGATAAAAAAATTATCGCTGAAATTGACCAGGTAAACCTTTCCGGTCGATCTGGTCAGGGCAGTGTAAAACCATCTCAGATAATCCAGGCTTATCTCGTTCCGGTTGAACATACCCTGGTCAATAAACACCCTCTCCCACTGGCCTCCCTGAGCTTTGTGACAGGTAACTGCATAGGCAAATTTAATCTGCAGGGCATTGAAATACCTGTCTTCCCTTACAGCTGCATATTGTTTCCGTTTTGTTTTTATATGCTGATAATCCTCCAGGATGCCGTAGAACAGCTCCTTGTTCCTGTCAGCAGGCAGAGAAGGAGAATCAAGATGGAGTACATCCATCAATACCATAGATTCAAGCCAACACTCATAGTCG
>JAAYKX010000147.1 GCA_012522155.1 Bacteroidales bacterium | reverse complement strand
GACCAGTACCGTACGGTTGCCATAAAACGGAAAGACAAAACCATCATTCCCGGAGGTAACGAACAATTCCTGCCCGGAGATCTCATATTCATCATTTCCACAAATCAAGGGATTAATGAGATGATGAAAACTTCCGGGAAGGAGAGTCATGAAATAAACAGTATCATGATCCTGGGAGGCAGCAAGATAGGTAAGCACGTGGCCCTTTACATGCAGAAGAACTGTGAAGTGAAGCTTATAGATTCTGATCCTGTAAGATGTGAAGAACTTGCGGAAATACTTGATAACACACTGATAATAAATGGTGATTGCAGGGATGCTGAACTTCTTGAACAGGAAGGTGTTTCCGGGATGGATGCATTTATTGCAGTTACCGACAGTTCCGAAATCAACATTCTCTCATGCCTTCTTGCAAAAAAGCTGGGCGTACGAAAGACGATTGCAGAGGTTGAAAACATGGAATATATCAATCTTGCCGAAAATTCCGGGATTGACACCATTATCAACAAAAAGCTGTCGGCAGCGGGAAGGATCTTCAGGCATACCACCACATCGCTTAGTGTAACACAGATAAGGTATATGGCAGGTATCGATGCTGAAATTCTTGAATTCAATGTTCCTCCCGGAGCCAGGATAACCCGCGGCACACTTCGCAGTCTTGATTTCCCCAAAAATTCCATTGTCGGCGGAGGTACCCGCAACGGAATACCTTTTATTGCTACCGGTGACACCATAATAAAAGCCAATGATAAAGTGGTGGTGTTCACACTGTCGTCAGCCTACGACCGGCTGATAAAGTTCTTCACCTGAATCATTATGGTCAACTTCAGGATTATTACAAGGGCGATCAGCATTGCACTGATTGCAGAAGGATTTTTCATGCTGTCTTGTTCTGCTGTTTCCTTTATCCTGAAAGAGTCAGTAGCGGGATCCCTTTTGCTTTCTTCCATTATCACCCTGGTTTCAGGCATTCTGGTCTTTTCCCCCCTCAGATATGAAGAAAAGCTAAGCGGCTACAAGGAAGGATATATCATCATTGCCGGTATCTGGCTTTCATTAAGCCTGCTCGGAACACTGCCCTGGATGTTAAGCGGTACCATGGAAAGCTTTACTGATGCATTTTTTGAATCAATGTCGGGTTTCACAACTACCGGTGCTTCCATCCTTACGGATCCCGGAATCCTGCCAAAAGGTCTTGTCCTGTGGAGAAGCCTCAGTCAGTGGATCGGGGGACTGGGATTCATACTGATATCATTATCGGTTCTTCCCGTTGTAAAATCAATTAATATACAGCTTACAATAAGTGATTTTGCCGCCCAGGCATCCGGCAGGATCCACCCCCGTACCGGGGAGACATTTAAAATGCTTATCTCTGTATATGTTATCCTGACCCTGGCTGAAACAGTAATGCTGATTGCAGGAGGTCTGAATATTTTTGACGCTCTCTGCATATCTTTTTCAACTTTATCAACGGGAGGCTTTTCTCCTTTCAGGGACAGTCTTGCCGGTACAGGATCACCCTACATCCTTGGTGTGATAACAATATTCATGTTTCTTGCCGGAACCAACCTTTCACTCATATATTTCGCATACAAAAGGGATTTCAGAAAAATAAGCTCCGGCAATGAATTCAGATTATATGTAATCCTGTGCCTGGTGTTCATCCTTACAGTATTTCTCGGACTCCGGGTAAAAAATATTTATCCTGCCGGCAAATCACTGATCCTGGGAGCATTTCAGGCTGTGTCGACAATAAGCACAACAGGATTTTACCATGCCGACTATAATCTTTGGGGCGGTTTTCTCACACTGATAATCTTTTTTCTGATGTTCACCGGAGGAACTTCCGGTTCGGCCGGCGGAAGTCTCAAAATAATAAGGATACTGGTTGCAGGAATAAATGCAGGTAATGAAATGAAACGCCTGGTACACCCTGAAGCCCTTGTTCCGGTAAGAGTTGACGGAAAGGTCATTCCCGGCGGACTTGTTTATAATCTGCTTGTATTCATTATATTATACCTTATGGTAGTCTGTGTTTCAGCCTTTGCCGTTTCATTGATGGGTTATGACCTGGTAACTGCATTCAGCACCTCTGCCGCAATGCTGGGAAACATTGGTCCGGCTCCGGGAACATTTGGTCCGGGCTCAACCTATTCAGCCCTGCCTGCAGGAGGCAAATGGTTCTTTTCATTTATCATGCTCCTGGGCCGGCTGGAAATCCTTTCCGTACTGGTACTGTTTACAGGAAATTTTTACAAAAAATGATAAATCCGGCAACTCCCTTCACCACTCACTGATCACCAGTCACTCGCCAGCACCAGGCACAGTCAACTTCACCAACCACTGATCACCTGTCACCGCCTGGCACAATCAATCATATTCAACACCACCAGCAACCACCCATTTGCCACCGGTAATTACCATTCCAGTTCACCCAGACCCAGTCTTACAATCATAATCTCATCCCCGGTACAGTCAACAATCGTTGATGCCTCATTCTTACCGTATCCGCCATTAATAACGATATCTGCAAAATCACGGTGTTTTTCCCAGATCAGTTCAGGTTCTGTTGTATATTCAATTATCTCATCCGGATCATGAACCGAAGTGGTAATAATGGGCCGTCCCAGCTCCTTGATTATCTCATGAAGGATTTTACTTTCAGGGATACGTATACCCACAGTTTTCTTTTTATTCTTGAACATCCTGGGTATCTGATTGTTTGCCTTAACAATAAAGGTAAAGGGTCCCGGAAGGTTCCGTTTGAGAAGCCTGAAAATATTATCGTCACGTATTACAGTGTATTCAGACAACTGACTCATATCGCGGAATATGATGGAAAGATCGGGATTATCGGGATTCATTCCTTTCAGACGTGCAATCTTTTCAATTGCCTTATGGGCCCTGATATCACAGCCCATTGCATAAACCGTATCGGTCGGATAAATTACTATACCTCCACTTTCCAGTACATCGGCTACTTTGCGGATATGACGGACATTAGGATTTTCGGGATAAATTCGTAATAACATGATATTTAATTTCAGGCAGTTAAAAAAAGGGTAAGCTACTTATATCGCACCGCTACAACCGCCTGCCCTTGCTACCTTCCGATCCTGGGGGAGTTCAGCAGGAGCTGGTCGTATAAGACTTACCCGGCGTAAAAATACAATAATTAAGATTAGCTTCAAAATTAAGATTGGCTTCAGCATATTTATACTGCTGCGCCGGACAGTGCATTTTCAATTTTAGTCTATATTTGTTTAAAATGGTAAAATACATTTTATTTAACAAATCACATTAAAGCAAAAACAATGGATCAAAATGTAAACCCCTGGAAAGCAAATCTTACAAACGGATTGATCTTTGCTCTTATCGGAATTGCATATACCCTTGTTATTTATTTTTTCGATCTCACCTTCAACAAGGTACAAGGCTGGGTATTCATGCTGATACAGATAGTAATTCTTTATTTCCTTCTGAAATCCTACCGCGACAATTACAGATATGGTAATATCAGCTATTCCCAGGGTCTGGGGGCAGGAATGATCATTTTTCTATACTATGCAATAATTATTGCAGTATTTTCATATATCCTCTATGCCTGGATAGATCCGGATCTTATTGACAAGCAACTTGCATTTGCTGAAGAACAGATGCTGGAGAAAGGAGTACCCTCAGAGGCTGTTGATGCCGGAATGAAAGTTCAGGCAAAGCTGCTGAAGCCTCCGGTAATGGCTCTTTTAAGTATTTTCGGATCAATGTTTCAGGGACTGATCATGTCACTTATCGTTGCTGCTTTTGTCAAAAAGGAAGGCAATCCTCTTATTGATACTCCCATTAATTAATCACTGCAGCTGTTTCAGATGGATCTATCGCTTGTTATACCGCTTTACAATGAAGAAGAATCCATTTCCGAACTGACGGAATGGATAGAGAGAGTATGCACCCTCAATAAAATTTCATTCGAGATAATATTCATTGATGACGGCAGCTCGGATTCATCATGGATCAGGATAAGTGAACTGGCCGAAAAGAAAAAATTCATAAAAGGTATCAGGTTCAGAAGGAATTACGGTAAGGCTGCAGCTCTTCATACCGGGTTTGGAGAAGCCACCGGAGATGTTGTCATCACGATGGATGCGGATCTTCAGGACAGTCCCGATGAAATTCCGGAACTCATCAGAATGATAAATGAAGATGGATATGATCTTGTCTCAGGCTGGAAGAAAAAGAGATATGACCCTTTCATCAAACGTTACACCAGCCGGATATATAACGGGACTGCCAGACTGGCCTCCGGTATCCGTCTTCATGAT
>JAAYKX010000146.1 GCA_012522155.1 Bacteroidales bacterium | reverse complement strand
CGTTATCCGAAATGGTATTGCGGCTTCAGTGATGTTACAATACTGCTTGTCTGGCTGAGTGAGGTTGAAGGACTGATGACCATTCACGGGGAAATGCCCCTGAATTACCTTAACAGGGAAATTAAACCGGAAACTCTTGATTCCCTTCATGATGCCTTGTTCGGTGGACTTAAACCGGTGAGATGGAAGGGAGAATTTTCCAGACCGGCCACGGCAGCCGGTGAAGTTACCGGAGGCAATCTTTCCCTTCTGTACAGTCTGATGGGCACGGCTGCCGAACCAAAAACAAGGGGAAGGATACTGTTCCTGGAGGATACGGATGAATATCTGTATCATATCGACAGAATGATGACATCCCTCAGGCTTGCGGGAAAACTGAGGGGCCTGTCAGCCCTGGTGTCAGGTGGTTTTACTTCGGTAAAAAACACAAAAATCCCGTGTGATACAAACGTGTGGCAGATCATATCATCTGTGACCGCAACTTATAAATATCCCGTTCTTACAGGCTTTCCCGCCGGTCATACCGGTGATAACCGTGCATTTTATATAGGGCGCAGGGCAAAACTTACTGTCAGTGAAGACAAAGCAATGTTTTCTTATCTCTGATGGTCTGTATGCAGTATGCCGGACGCATCAGTGCGGGGTTGGCATGCAGATCCGGATGCAGCGGCAGAAACAGTCCGGTACCCGGAGCTCAGAATGCCGGGACCGCGGTGGTTTGTTCCGGCGGGGCCTGACGGTCAGAATGCCGGGGCCGCGGTGGTTTGTTCCGGCGGTGCCTGACGGTCAGAATGCCGAAAGAAGCAAATCAAGATCCTTTGGTAATATATTGAATTTATGGCCGAGTATTTCGTTTGTAAGAATTCCATTATAGAGGTAAACGCCGTTTCTGAATCCCGGATCATTTTTGAGGACCTGTGTTATTCCCCCCGATTCTGCAAGTTTCTGAAGTATGGGTGCAAAAATATTGCTTAATGCCATTGAGGCAGTCCTTGGCACTCTTGAAGGCAGGTTCCATGCAGAAAAGTGAATGACACCATGTTTTTCATATACCGGGTCCTTCATGGCCCGGTATTCTGAAGTTTCAATACAGCCTCCCCGGTCTATGCTCAGGTCGATGATCACTGCCTTGTTCTTCATTGTTCTTACCATGTCTTCCGTGACGTAATACCATGACCTGAGATCTTCAAGCCCTATTGCCCCGATAAGCACGTCTGCCGACCGGAGGGTTTTCCGGAGAACCTGGGGATGAAACACTGAGGTCTGCAGTCTCTGGCCAACAAGTGTTTCAATTTTTCTCAGCTTCTGAAGAGAATTGTCGAATACTTTTACCTGTGCACCCAGGCCCAGGGCGGCCCTTGCAGCAAACTCCCCGGCGGTATTGGCACCCAGGATGACTATTTCCGTGGGTGTGATGCCGGTTATTCCTCCCAGCATAATGCCTTTTCCTCCGTGGTGATTACTGAGGTATTCCGAAGCCAGCATAACTGATGTCACGCCGCATATCTCACTCATGGATTCAGTTACCGGCATGATTCCGCTTTTGTCGCGTATCCTTTCAAATGCTATGGCGGTTATTTTTTTTCTGACCAGGCTGGCAAGAGTTTCCTCGCTCAGATTGAACACATTCAGGTAAGACATGACCACCTGATTGCCTTTCAGGTAATTTGCTTCCTTCGTAGTGAACTGTGCCACCTTGATAACCACATCGGATCCGTACACCCTTGCCGGTGATTCGGTTATTATTGCTCCGTTTTCACTGTAATCCTTGTCGGAATAGCTACATCCGGCTCCGGCACCTTTCTGGACAATCACTTCATTGCCTGATTCGACAAGGATGTTAACTGCTTCAGGTGAAAGAGCCACTCTTTTTTCATCATCTCTTACGTCAGCGGGAATACCGATGGATATTCCCCTGAACCTGACAGTTGTTTCCAGATGTTCCTCTTTGGGCATCAGGGCACTGTTCCCGATATTTACTTTTACGCTCCTGCTTTTTTCGTTCATTCCGGGAGTATCGTTGTTGCATCAAAGGTAATAAAAAATAGAATCTCTGTGTCAGCAGAATTGTTCAGGGCAGTTCAAGTATTCTTTCTCCGTTTTTTCCCACGGTGATCCTTATTCTGAATGTTTCCGGAGGAAGCAGGTCTTCCACCACTTCCGGCCATTCCATAAAGCAGTATGCTCCAGAATAAAGATATTCCTCCAGTCCGAAATCGAAAACCTCCTCCTGTTTTCCTATCCGGTAGAAGTCGATGTGGTAGATTGCCTCACCCGCGGTGTTTCTGTATTCATTCACTATGGTGAAAGAGGGGCTGCTTCCCTCATCGTTCACTCCCAGCTCACGGCAGATGGCTTTTATGATTGTTGTTTTGCCGGAACCCAGGGCGCCGTAAAAGGCAAATACCTTTTCCGGTTCAGAAATTTTCAGCAGCTGTCTGGCTGTTTCCGGAATATCCCCGGTATGGGCTATAATTATGTTCATTTGCTGACCGGCTCGAGAAGTACGACAGGGAGAAGCATTTCCTGCATCGAGATTCCTCCGTGCTGAAAGGTATCCTTGTAATATCCCGCGTAATAGTTGAAATTATTCTGATAGACAAGATAGTCCTTGTTCCGTGCAAAAATATACCTGCTGGATATGTTTGCCCTGGGAAGGAAGGCGGCGGCCGGGTCGCGCAATTCATAAACCTCAGCGGGATTGTAATTGAGATTTCTGCCCATCTTGTAACGCAGGTTGGCGGATGTTTTTTTATCACCAATTATTTTCAGGGGATTCTGAACCCTGATGGTTCCGTGATCCGTGCTGAAAATTATTTTTACCGGATGGGATGCGAGCATGTTGAGCAGTTCAAAGAGGGGGGAATGAATAAACCATGAACGTACAATACTTCTGTATGCCGATTCATCACCGGCAAGGTCACGTATCAGTCCTATCTCCGTACGTGCATGGGAAAGTATGTCAACGAAGTTAAAGACAAGTATGTTGAGATCATTTTCCAGCAGTTGTTTAATTTTTTCATTGACTTTCCTGCCTTCCTGGCTGTTGCTTATCTTGTGATATGACCACTTAAGGCTGAGCCCTTTGCCTGCGAGCTGGTTTTTGAAAAGCTCCTCCTCAAATTCATTCTTGCTTTCTTCCTCATGTTCACCGATCCAGTACTGTGGAGTCGTGGCGACGATGCGCGAAGGCATCATGCCGGCAAATATTGCATTTCTGCTGAACTGCGTGGTTGTGGGCAGAATGCTGCAGTATATGTCTTCATCCAGTATTCTGTAGATCCCGGTCAGTTCCGCGGATATTTTTTTCCACTGATCAAATCTCATATTGTCAATGAGAATGAAAAACAGGGACTGTCCGGGTGAAAGATGCGGCAGTATTTTCGAGCCGAACAGGGATGGTGACATAAGGGGAGCGTTTT
>JAAYKX010000145.1 GCA_012522155.1 Bacteroidales bacterium | reverse complement strand
GGATGCATATAAGGCTTCTTCTTCTGACCTTCTTTCTCCAGTTCTTCCCCGATCTGGTCAGAAAGGGTCATGTATACATACTCCAGACACCGCTTTTCAGGGTGCGTAACAAGAAGGAAACGAAATACTGTTATAGTTCCGCGGAGAAATCAAGGGCCGTGGAAGCCCTTGGCCCCAATCCGGAGATAACAAGGTTCAAAGGCCTTGGAGAAATATCTCCCGGTGAATTCAGCCATTTCATAGGAAAGGATATCCGTCTTGAGCCGGTCAGGATGAAAAAGAACGATACGGTAAAGGGATACCTGGAATTCTATATGGGGAAAAACACACCGGAAAGGCAGGATTTTATAATTGAGAACCTGAGGATTGAGGAAGATCTTGTAGAAGCTTAAAAATTAAAGGGAAAAGGGGCGGGATAAGTTGTGAACTATGGAAGAGCTTGAATTGGAAAGTGCTTATCCGGAAGGTGGAGAGGATACGGAATATTTTCCGGGAACACTCCATTCCGTTACTGCATTGTCAGGAATGTTCAGGAACTGGTTTCTTGATTATGCTTCGTATGTCATTCTTGAAAGGGCTGTTCCGGATCTGTTTGACGGACTGAAACCTGTTCAGCGGAGAATCCTTCATTCAATGAAACGAATGGATGACGGGCGCTTCAGCAAGGTGGCAAACATCATAGGTCATACCATGCAGTTTCATCCGCATGGTGATGCTTCAATCGGCGATGCGCTGGTCCAGCTCGGACAAAAGGACCTGCTTGTGGAGACCCAGGGCAACTGGGGAAATATACTAACGGGTGACGGGGCTGCTGCACCCAGATATATTGAGGCAAGACTGTCAAAGTTTGCGCTTGATGTGATTTTTAATCCCAAGACCACTGAATGGAAACAATCCTATGACGGTCGTAACAGGGAGCCGCTGAGCCTTCCGGCCAAATTCCCGCTTCTCCTTGCAATGGGTGTTGAAGGAATTGCAGTCGGACTGGCATCAAAAATATTGCCCCATAACTTCAATGAGCTTGTGGATGCTGCAATAAATCATCTGCAGGGGAAGGCATTTGAGATCTATCCGGATTTCCCGACCGGTGGATTCATTGATGTATCAAGATATAATGACGGCCAGAGAGGCGGTGTTGTGAAGGTAAGGGCAAGAATAGAAAAGATAGACAGAAGAAGTCTTGTCATTACAGAGATTCCTTTTGGCAAAACGACCACTTCACTTATTGAATCCATAATAAAGGCAAATGAGAAGGGTAAGATCAGGATAAGGAAGATTGATGACAACACTTCGGCCGATGTGGAGATAAAGATACATCTTATGCCGGGTGTTTCGCCGGACAAGACCATTGATGCCCTTTATGCGCTGACGGATTGTGAATATTCAATATCTCCCAACACCTGTGTTATTTCAGAAAACAGGCCTTCATTCATGGGAGTCAGTGAAATCCTGAAGCATTCTGTTAACAGGACAGTGGAATTACTGACTACGGAGCTGGAGATAAGGAAGAATGAACTTCAGGAAGACTGGCATATGTCCTCACTCGAAAAAATATTCATAGGGGAAAAGATTTACAGGGATATAGAAGAGTGTGAAACATGGGAGAGTGTTATCAGTACAATAGATGACGGGCTGAAACCATTCAGGGACAGGCTGTTCAGGGATGTCACACATGAAGACATAATAAAACTCACTGAGATAAGGATTAAACGCATATCAAAATATGATGCCTTTAAAGCTGATGAACACATAAAAGGTGTTGAGGCAGAGCTTGAGGAAGTAAAAAACCACCTGGACAACATTATTCCCTATACAATCAACTATTTCAGGCAGATAAAGAAAAAATACGGCAAGGGCAGGGAGAGGAGGACTGAAATAAGAAGTTTTGACACTATTCAGGCTGCAAAGGTTATTGCAAATAATGCCCGCTTGTATATAAACTATAAGGAGGGCTTTATCGGAACTTCCCTGAAGAAGGATGAATTTGTATGTGAGTGTTCCAGTATCGATGATATAATCGTGATAAGGAGAAATGGTGTTTATCAGATCACCAGGGTTGATGACAAGGTATTTGTGGGGAATGATATTCTGTATGCCGCAGTATTCCTCCGCAACGATGAAAGGACCATTTACAACATTGTTTACCAGGACGGCAGGGACGGCCCCTTCCTTGCAAAAAGATGAGCCATCACCGGACTGACACGCGATAAGGAATATGATCTTACACGTGGCACTCCCGGATCCAGGATAATATATTTCAGTGCCAATCCGAACGGGGAGGCTGAAGTGATCAGGATACATCACAGGCCCAGGGCACGCCTCAAGAAGCTCGTTTTTGACTATGATTTTGGAGAACTGGTCATCAGGGGCAGAACCACCAGGGGTAATATCCTTACAAAATATGCAGTTAATAAAATCACACTAAAGGAAAAGGGATTATCCACCCTGGGCGGAAGAAAGATATGGTTTGATGATGCCGTTTTCAGGCTGAATGGTGATGGCAGGGGTAACTATCTTGGTGAATTTGCCGCTGATGATAAAATACTTGTCATAACCAAAAACGGTTATTTCAGGCATACGGGCTTCGATCTTTCAAATCATTATGAAGACAATATCCTCATCATTGAAAAATTCAGGCCGGGGAAAGTCTATTCCGCAATCTATTACGATGCAGAACTGAAATATCATTATGTGAAGAGATTCATGCTGGAAGAATCTGAAAAACCCCTTGCATTCATCAGTGAGCATCCTGATTCAAGGCTGATAAGTCTTACGGAAGTTGAATATCCGAGGTTCGAGATAAGTTTTGGCGGCAAGCATAAGAGCCGTGATAATGAAATAATTGAAGTTGCGGAGTTTATCGGTGTGAAGAGTCACAGGGCCAGGGGCCGGAGACTTACAAACTACGTGGTTGACAACGTTCTTGAAATAGAACCTGTGGTCATAAAGGAAGGTGTTCCGGAACCCGGAGAGGATGATGAAGAGAATGAGCAGACAGACCTACCCAAAAATGTTCCGGATCATTCTGCACAGATGAAGCTTGAATTATAATGTCGGGTGGCAGGATAATATATATTATCGGCTTTATGGGCAGCGGGAAATCCACAATGGGAAGAAGGCTAGCTTCACTGATGGGATGGCAGTTCCTGGATCTTGATGACAGGATTGAGGAAATTACCGGTAAAACCATAGCACGTATTTTTTCTGAAGACGGTGAGGAAGAGTTCAGGAAAACCGAATCCGAAACACTGAAAAGTCTTGCCACTGCTACAAACACTATAATATCGACCGGAGGGGGAACGCCATGCCATTCCGGTAATATGGATCATATGCTTGAAACCGGGATCACGGTTTATCTGAAAATGACTCCCGGTCAGCTTGCCAGCCGCCTTGTCGGTTCATCCGGAGAAAGGCCGCTGCTGAAAAATATTCCGGACGAAGAGTTGTTGTCATTTATCGGGAAAAAACTTTCTGACCGTGAACAATGGTATTCCAGGGCCGGCATAATAGTTGACGGCCTGAATCCTGATCCCGGACTGCTGGTATCAATGATTGAGGCAGAATCATGAAAGCCGCAACCTCCTGACAGGGGTTTTAAAAATTGTTGACTGAAAAAAATCAACTCTTGTTATGGATTGAATATAATTTACTATTTTAGTAAAATTCCAATAACCGGTAAATAGCATGAGATACAGCTTTTTCAGAATCAGCAGTACCGGGGCTGATAATAACAATGCAATGTTTTTGCAGGCTATGCACGCCATGCTTGCAGGTATCTTTTTTTCTACCCTTGACATCACGGCACATTCACTCTTTCTTGTACGCTTCGATGAGGCAGACATGGCCCGTGCATTCATATTATCGGGAGTTGCAGGAATGGTTCTTGCCGGTATAATTTCAGAAAGCGGAAAAAGAATAAGGCCGGAAACACATGTGATTCTTATTCTGCTGTCTGTTGCATTAACGGGCTTTTTGCTCTGGATCCTGCTGATCATGATTCCCGGAGACCGGATTGTTGCCTTGACATTCATTGCAATGTGGCCGCTTAACGGTATGGTAATGCTGAAGTCTGCCGGAATGGCCGCAGTTATGCCGGAACAGGGCCGTGGAAGGATTCAGCCGGGAAAGACCAGGACATGGATGATCGCAGGTATTATGGCAGGCAGCTTTCTCACAGCCCTCCTTGTAAAGGCAGGAATGGATGCAAGACATTTGCTGCTTATTGCCTCAGTTTCAATCCTGATGGCAGCTGCTGTACTGATAACTGCAAGGCTGAAAATTCCGGCAGAAAAAGTAAAGGGCGGTGATGTGCCGGAAGATTACCGGGGCTGGCTGTCCCCTGCCCTTATGTTAAGGAAAAACAGGCTGTTCAGAAGAATAAGCCTGTATACCGTTCTCTCGCTTACAGCTGCCCTGTTTATAAGGTATTTATTTATGGCGGAGACGAGGCTGCAGTATCCCTCTGTGGAAGGAATGGTTCATTTTCTTGGTCTGTTTACCGGCTGCATGATGATCTTTGCACTCATCCTTTCATTATTTGTATATCCCGGCTTTCTCAGGAATTTCAGGCTCCGCTCAGCTGTTGCAATGCCGTCTGTGATAATTGCAGGCCTTACACTTGCAGTGCTTGTCCCGCTGATGTTTTCAGGATACGATACTGAAAAAGCAGGATTCACCGCATTCTTTGTCCTTATAGCCCTGAGCAGGTTTTTTTCAGGTGCCCTTGGGGAATCAGCCGAATATCCGTCTGGTGATATAATTCTGCAGGTCCTTGATAAAAAGGAAAGGAATTCAGCCGGCCAGGCAATGAATGGCAGCATAAAGGGAGGAGGGATGTTATTTTCAGGACTGCTGCTTACCCTTATCGGATCAGCCGGCTTTGCGGGCCCGTTTTATTTTTTACTTTTCCTTCTGCTTGTCGTCGTGTTGTGGATGATTGCAGGATCATGGCTTTATACATTATACAGGAAAATCATTCTTGCTACCGTGGAAGTGCAGGAATCAGCGGATACAGGAGCGGGATCACCGGAGGCAGTACCCTGCCGGAGAAACAGAGTCTCCGCCCGCCTGGAATTTGAAAACGACTTTCTGGACCTGATAACCGGCGATATTACTTCTCTTGAAAAGAACCGGAACCAATGGTATATTGACAGGATAATTGACCATGCCGAAATAAAGAAGGACATAAATTTTCTGCCTGCTCTCAGAAGGATAAGATCGGATCCGGACATAGCAAGGGATGTCAGAGTCCGCAGTTCTGACATTATCAAGGACCTGGAACTCCTTTCCTCGGGTCTGGGAAATAAGGTAGGGAGACTGAAGGCTATGCTGCTTTTGTCGGAAGACCGCAGGCCACCGGTTTCTGAAGTGTTGCAATATTTACGCGACAAGGATGATGACCTGAAAGTGATAGCACTGGGCATCATCAAAAAATCCGGCCTGAAGGAATTGCTGCCCGATGTATGTGAATACCTGGAAAATCCTCGGATACGGCTTCAGGCGGAGAATACCCTCAACAGTTTTAAAGGAAGTGCTGACCAGACCCTTCGCAGGTATTACCTGCTGTCATCCGCCAATCCTGTTGTTGCTTCCGCCATCCTCAGGGTTCTTGCAAGGAACTGTACTAATGAAAATGTTGAATTTCTCCTGTCATTGCTCTGGACGGAGACAAGGGCCGTACGGGAGGCCGTGACAGAAAGTGTATCGGCCTGCAACTATCAGACAAGTCCGGCCGACAGGGCAGGACTTGTCGGGCTGCTCAGCGATATTGCCGGAATAATTACATGGAACATTTCAGCCGGTATTGCAATAGGCAGGCTGAACCGGAGAAAACCGGCGGAGGCCATGGATCAGGAGAATGACAGATGGCTAAGATTTCTGTTCAGCCTGCTTTCGGTGGCCTATGGCAACAGGTCTGTCAGTGAGATAGAAGAAAATATCAGGGAAGGCAGACCGGAAAGTATTGGCCATGCCCGGGAAATGATGGAAATATTGTTTGATGAGCAGATCAGAACAAGACTTGCAGTTCTGCTTGACGATATACCGCCTGCCGCCAGGCTCCGGACATTGTTCAGGTTCTATCCCGTTGAAATACCGGACCATGATGATCTTTTCGGAACAATAATAAACCGCGACTATAACCTGCTGGGTATCTGGCTGAGAGCCTGTCTTATCCGGGAGGTTCCCGGTGTAACTGACGATGAAATGGCAGAAACGCTTATAGCACTTCTTTTCAGTCCGGAGATGATACTCCGCCAGGAAGCTGCAAACCTGCTTTCACGTTCCAAGAGCGGATATTACAGGCAGGTCCGGGGCAGGATCCCGGAGGAAATGAAGAATGTTTCTGATAATATCATCAGTGGAAAGATCAGCCGTCATGAGCTTTTGTACGACAGGGTAATCTTTTTGAAATCCCTGCTTGACAAGCTTCCGGAAGAAAAACTTATTTCCCTGGCAGAAGAACTGAGATTTGCGGATTCACTTCTGCCGGAATCCCTGCAGGAAGAAAACGGCTATATCCTGTGGGAATGCTGCAGCCGGTCCGGACATTGTGAAACAAGTATTCATTTTGACAGCCTGCTTACTGATATGACATTGAAAACAGATGACAGCTTTTATTATATTCTGCCTCTTAATGCCCTGACTGATCACCTTATAAGATATCCGGAACACTCAACTGAAATTTATAAATTAATAGATGAAATCGAAAGAAGAAACCAGTAGGTCCAATCCCTTTCCGGGTCTCAGACCCTTTACTCCGGAAGAAAGCGAACTGTTCTTCGGGCGTGAGAAGGAAAGCGGGGAAGTATTCAGCAAGCTTTTGAAAAACCGTTTCATCACGGTTACAGGGGCTTCGGGAAGCGGCAAATCCTCTCTGGTTTACTCAGGGATCCTGCCAATGATAAAAGAGATGGGCAGGAAGGAATCTTCTCCATGGCGTATAATAATATTCAGGCCGGGCAACAGTCCTTTCGAAAGCCTGGCACGGGCGATGCATGAAGATATTGCCGAAACAGGCCTTAAGGAAGTATCTGTTGAAACCCTGCTGTCGGATCTGTACCGCGAATCTGACGGTATTTCAACGGCATTGAAAAAACATGTAATAAGGGGATATGAAAAGGTGTTGCTTGTTATTGATCAGTTTGAGGAACTCTTCAGGTACAGGACCTCTGATACCGGAGGCACATATGGAACAGATACCGGTGAGTTTATTGAAAATCTGGTGAATGCCGTCACCCTTATTGATTCCAGGATTTTTACCATTATTACCATGAGAGCTGATTTCATGGGCGAATGTGCATATTATCAGGGACTTACCCAGCTGATAAACAGAAGTAATTTTCTTATTCCGAGAATGGAAAGGGAAAATTACCGCCAGGTTATTGAAGGACCGGCAAAATACTGCGGGATCTCTGTTGATCCGTCATTTGTTGAAACACTGCTGGATGATCTGGATGATCAGACAGATCAGCTGCCGGTCTTACAGCATGCACTGATGCGAACCTGGAATTACTGGTATGTGCTGAAGGATACTGACAGGCCGATGGGTTATGCTGAATATGATTCGATCGGCACCATGAGAAACGCCATGTCACGCCATGCCGACGAGGCATATGGTGAACTTGACAAAAGGGGCAGGGAAATATGCAGAAGGATGTTCAGGGCCATAACTGAAAAGGGTCCCGATAACAAAGGTATCAGACGCCCAACCGTTTTTTCGACGCTGAAATCCATTGTTGATTGCAGCTCTGAGGAACTGATTGAGGTCATTGCCAAATTCAGGCAGCCATCAAGATCTTTCCTGACACCGGGCCATGATGTTGAAATAAAGGATGAAACAGTGATCGACCTGTCGCATGAAAGCCTTATAAGATTATGGGACAGGCTGGCCGTCTGGGTTGATGAAGAAGCCGCTTCAATACGGATGTATCTTAAGTTGTCTGAAACCTCTTCCATGTATCAGCATGGGAAAACCGGACTTATGAGGCCTCCTGACCTTCAGATGGCCATTAACTGGCGCGATCAGGAAAGGCCCACCCTGAAATGGGCAAGAAGGTATGATCCTGCTTTCGAAAGGGCAATGGTTTATCTCCGGACAAGTGAAAAGGAGTATCAGAATGAGGAAAAGAGAAAACTCAGACATCAGAAAAACAAGATTAAACGCAGCAGGATATTCACCATTTTCTTTGGCAGTGCAACAATCATAGCTCTTGGCCTGATGATTACTGCACTTATACAGAAATTGTCGGCAGACAGGCAAAAGGAATTTGCCGAAACCCGGCAGCTTATGGCCGAAAAGGGCATGAGGCGTGCCGATTCGGCAAGCACTGCGGCAATAATACGATTGCAGCAATCAGAATCCGGGGCCTTGATTGCAAGAAAAGATGCTGAGGAAGCTTTGCGGCAGAAAGATTTGATACAGAGTCGTCTGTTTTTTGCCCGCAAAGATGCCGATTCGGCGCGGCAGGCTTTTGCCGAAGCGGATCAGAAAATTGCGGAAGTGACTGAAGAGAAAAATTCTGCAAACAGACTCAGGATGATATCGCTTGGAAAATCACTATCACTCAGATCATTGCAGTTTGACGGACAAAAGGATCTGCAGACCCTTCTGGCATATCAGGCATATCTGTTCAATCTGAATAATGGTGGCTATGATAATGACGCGGATATTTTCAGCGGTCTGTACAATGTTTTAAAACAATACGGGGAAGGATTAAAAATTTTCAAAGGCCATCAGGGCGGGATAAAAAGTATTGCGTTCCGGCCCGGGATGGATGAATTTTATTGTTCGGACAATGAGGGAAAAATATTGAAGTGGACCCTTAATGGCGGATCACACGACTTCAGGGAGGTCTATGCCGGCGAGAGGGTGATACGGATACTGGCAGCAGATCCTGCAGGTTCATGGCTGGCGGCAGGTGAGGAAAATTCATCAATTATCATGATACCTCTCAGGCCGGGTGAAGTCGGATATAAGCTCACAGCCCACTTTGCCGGAATCAATTCCCTGAATTTCACTGCTGACGGCAGCCATCTTTATTCGGCTTCATATGACGGAAGAGTATTGAAATGGGACCTTAATGAAAAAACATGTGTGAATGTTACCCTGCCGGGAATGGATATACATACAGCAGATATTTCAACGGAGGGGAAATATATAGCCGGGATAAACACCGCGGGCACCGTGTTTGTCTGGAACCCTGAAGATATTCAAGAGTACAGGCAGATACAGAGCGAAAGAAAAAATATTACAACTGTCAGGTTCAGGGAAGATGGCAGGATCCTTGCCCTGGGAGATTCAGAAGGCTATGTGGAACTGTGGGATGCGCTAAGCGGGGAAAGGATATCAGGAATAAGGGCACATGACGGGCGGATCAATGATATCAGATTCAACGACAGGCTTAATCAGATGGCCACAGCCGGGAATGACAGCTGTATCAGGATTTTTGACACAGGCGACATGGCCGGTCTTACAGTGCTTCCCGTGGTCTTTGCCGATAACGGCGGAACAGTTACTGCAATAGCGTTCAGCAATGACGGACAGCAGATCGTGTCGGGGATACACGGCAGGGATATGAATCTTTTAAGCAGGCCGGCAAGTACCGGATATATGGTTCTGGACATTTGTTCGCTGGTCTCCAGGAATCTCACGGAGGATGAGTGGAATACCTGGGTGGGCAGGGATATCCCGCGGGAAAAGGCATGCAGGGATATTGATTTCAGGATAAAGATCAGGGAAGTGAAATAAAATAGTGCTGAATATCATGAATTATTAGGGTTGAATCCCTTTTTGGCTAAATTTGCACCCTGGATTCCGGGAGGGGTCTGTATGGCCTTTTCCCGTTTTCTGATGAGATGAACGGTATTCCTTGTGACAGGATGCCGGGTGAAATAAAAAAGAAATATCAATCCGGAAAAAGATGAATAACAGAAAAACTCTTCTGATGATTCTCGATGGCTGGGGTATAGGGGACGGAAGCAAGGCTGACGTTATCAGCAAGGTACCTACGCCCAACCTGGATGAACTAAAGGAAAAATATCCCAGTTCAAGGCTTCTTGCCTCAGGTGAGGATGTGGGACTGCCTGAAGGACAAATGGGAAATTCAGAAGTCGGCCATCTCAACATAGGGGCCGGAAGAATAATTTATCAGGACCTTGTCAAGATAAATCTCGAGTGCAAAACAGGGGAGATACGGAAAAACAGGATTCTTACGGAAGCCTTTTCATATGCGCGTGAAAAGGACAAGCAGGTTCATTTCCTGGGCCTGTTGTCGGACGGAGGTGTTCATTCACTCGACAGGCATCTCTATTATCTCTGCGACATGACGATGGATTACAACATTAAAAATGTATTTATACACGGATTCGGTGACGGGCGGGATACTGATCCGCACAGCGGCAAGGGGTATATGAAAAATCTTCTTGATCACCTGGAACAGTCAAACGGGAGAGTAGCTTCCTTTACCGGGCGGTATTATGCAATGGACAGGGACAAGAGGTGGGAACGGATCAAAAAGGCTTATGATCTTATTGTTAACGGCAAAGGAAGGCCTGTTGTAAATATCCTTGATGCCATACAGGAATCCTATGATAAAGGAGTGACTGATGAATTCATGGAACCCCTGGTGGTGGTTGACGGGTCCGGTCAGCCCGTCGGACAAGTCAGGGAAGGCGATGTTGTTGTCTTTTTCAATTTCAGGAATGACAGGGCAAAGGAGCTTACAATAGCTCTTACACAGGAGGATATGCCCGGGCACGGCATGAAAACGATTCCTTTGTACTATTGTACAATGACGCCCTATGATGCAACCTTCAAGGGTCTGCATGTCATATATCCAAAGGAGAACGCAGGCCATACAATGGGAGAAGTGCTTTCTCTTGCCGGGAAGAAACAGCTGAGGATAGCGGAAACGGAAAAATATGCCCATGTCACATTTTTCTTTTCAGGAGGCAGGGAGCAGGCTTTCGAGAATGAGGAGCGTAAACTGATTCCTTCGCCAAAGGTTGCCACTTATGACCTTCAGCCTGAAATGAGTGCATATCTTGTAAAGGATGCTGTCATCAGTGCCATTGAAACTGAAAAGTATGATTTCATATGCCTGAATTTTGCCAACGGCGACATGGTGGGGCATACCGGGGTTTACAAGGCGATCATGAAGGCTGTTGCAACCATTGATGAATGTGTCGGGGAAGTTGTGGCTGCTGCAAGGGCCGGGGGATATGAAGTACTTATTATTTCAGATCACGGAAATGCCGACAAGGCCCTGAATGAAGACGGATCGCCCAATACGGCCCATTCACTCAATCCGGTACCCTGTATCCTTGTAAGCGATTTATACGGGAGTATCGGGGAAGGTATTCTTGCTGATGTTGCTCCCACTTTGCTGAGCATAATGGATGTAAATATTCCGGCTGAGATGACGGGTAAAGTTCTGATCTGATGCTTTATATTGACAATATATTAATCAGTCTTGACATTATAACAAGAAAATTCGCATGCGATCTCCGGCAGTGCAGGGGAGTATGCTGCAGGGACGGTGATTCGGGAGCACCGTTGCTGGAAGAGGAGGTTGGAGTCCTCGAAAATATATGGCCCGATATAATGCCTTTGCTTCGCCCGGAAGGAATAGATGCTGTCCGGGAACAGGGAACAAGTATTAAAGACTGGGAAGATGACCATGTCACCCCGTTGATAGATGATCTTGACTGTGCCTATTCAGTGTTCAGCGGCAATATACTGATGTGTGGAATTGAAAAGGCGTGGACGGAAGGGAAAACAGACTTCAGAAAACCATTGTCATGCCATTTGTTTCCTGTCCGCCTAAAGAATTATAATGATTTTACAGCCCTTAATTACGAGGAATGGCCGGTTTGCCTGGGCGGAAGGAGAAAGGGCAGAAAAGATGGCATATATTTGTATGAGTTTCTGAAAGAGCCACTTATAAGAGCACTGGGACGTGAAAAATATAAAAAACTAATTGCTGCCGCCATACAGCTTCAGAAGGAATCCTGAGCCATACCATAATATATATAATAAACCTGTTTCCGGCTTTTAACATTTTTTAATATAAAAGATGACGATTTTGGTTGATATTTAAAAAAATACTATTGTGATCCTTGAAAAAAGGAGAAAACAAGTATATTTGTGTCCTATATTCAAAACCTAAAACTGAATTAGTTATGAAGAGACTATTACTGATGATTATTTTGTGTGTGTTTGCAGGAACTTCAGTTCTGTTTGCACAGGCAAGAGTGATTACAGGTACAGTTACTTCTTCCGTAGAAGGAGAGGGACCCATTCCCGGAGTATCAGTCACAGTCGTGGGAACCACGCTCGGGACTTATACTGATCTTGGAGGAAAATACACCCTCAGTGTACCTGCAAATGCAAGAAATTTAAGCTTCTCCTTTATCGGGATGAAAACACATGATGTGGAGATTGCAGACAGAAGTGTCATTGACATCGTTATGGATCAGGACCTTCTGAACCTCGACGAGGTTATTGTCACAGGTGTTGCTGCAGGAACTCCCAAGAAGAAGCTTGCTGTATCGGTTGAGCGTGTTGATGAAAACAAGATTAAGGAAGTTTATGCAGGATCTGCATCTTCAGCCCTTCAGGGCAAGGTTGCCGGTCTTACAGTCCTCAGCTCCACCGGAGAACCGGGCAGTGCCGCAACAATTCTTGTCCGCGGAGCCACCCAGATCACCGGATCACAGGCTCCTCTCATCATTCTGGACGGAGCCATAATGGAAGGCACACTCGGTGACATCAACGTTGATGACATTGAATCAATAGAAGTTGTAAAGGGTGCTTCAGCATCTGCTCTTTACGGGTCACGTGCAGGAAACGGTGTGATAGCTGTTACCACACGCAGGGGCAATCTCCTCGCCGAGGGCAACTCTGAAATCATTGTCAGAAACGAATACGGATTCAATACACTGGCAAATAAATATAACCTTGCCACGCACGATCAGTATCAGCTTCAGGATGATCAGGCCAGCTACACCAGGTACAGGGGTGTGAACTACCCCGCGAATTACCCGGGTTACGGCAGTCAGGGTGTTACCGGATCACGGATCATCAAGGCAGATCAGTATCTTGACAATCCCTATGCCCGCCTTTATGATCATGAAAGTGAAGTATTTCCCGGAAGCGGATTCTATACAAACTATGTTTCAGCCGGATCAAACCTTGGCAGGACCAACTTCCTTATTTCATTTGAAAACAACCGTCAGGCAGGACTTGTGGTAGAAACTAACGGCTACCAGAGGAACAGCTTCAGGGTTAACGTTGACCACAGACTTACTCCCAAAATCCTGATATCGGCTTCCAATCTCTATGTGAAGTCATCGACACAGGACCCGGGCGGAGCCAACTACTACAACGGAGGAGTGTTCTTCAATACTCTTCTTATTGAACCCGACGTGAATATGAAATCAGAAAACCCTGACGGGCAGCCCTATCTTTTCATACCAAACCCCTGGCAGGAAGAGCAGGAAAATCCCATTTACAATCTCTGGAAAATTGAAGATCTGACAAAGCGCAACAGGATACTTGGAACCTACAATGCCAGGTATAATATTTCTCCTTCAATAAATATTGAAGGAAAGTATGCCTTTGAATACTCCGTGGGTGATTATTCAAGTTATGAACCTTATGATACATGGGAACGCGGAGGTTCAGGCCCCACTTATTCACAGGGTGAATATTACAGGAGAGGCACAAACAGTTTCTCCCAGAATTTCCAGACAACACTTAATTTCAACCAGAAGTTTGGTGATTTCAATACCAGGGCAAGACTGAGCTATCTGTTCGAAAAACAGGATTATAAGAGTCATTCGGCCAGAGGCTATGATTTCAGCCTGGGAGGTGTTCCCTCCTTTGATGCCATTGCCGGGAATAAATCCATTACAAGCTATCAGGATGAGATCCTTGCAAAAAACTTCTTTGCAATTCTTTATCTCGACTATAAAGACAAGTATATTTTTGACGGTATGTACCGTTATGACGGATCATCCCTTTTCGGTTCCGAAGCAAGATGGAATCCCTATTACAGGCTTTCCGCAGCATGGAGGATAACCGAAGACATCCATATTCCCAATGTTCAGGAATTAAAGGTGAGGGCTGCATACGGAACAGCCGGCCAGAGACCCCAGTTTGCAGATCAGTATGAGGTTATGGCCATCAGCGGTGGTCTGACACGCAAATCCCAGCTGGGTAATGTGAATCTTAAACCCTCCCTTTCGAAGGAATGGGAACTGGGATTGAATTTCGACTTCCTCAACAGGTTCAGTCTGGAGATAATAAGGTCGATCACCAATACCACTGATCAGATACTTGCCGTTCCGCTTGCAGTTCAGTACGGAGGATGGCCCAGCCAGGTACAGAACGCGGGATCGCTTAATTCAAAGGTATGGGAAGCATCATTCAATGCTGCAGTTGTAAGGAAAACCAATTTCTCCTATAATGCCGGCTTTATCTTTGACAGGATCAGGACAAAGATCACGGAACTGACTGTTCCGCCTTTCCAGACCGGTCCGCAGGGACAGGAAGCCGACAAATGCTTCTATATCCGTGAAGGAGAAGTTTTCGGTGCAATGTACGGCTATAAGTTCCTTACCTCACTTGAGGAAATGGCACAGCAGATTGGAGCAGATGATAATATCAGCAATTATGTGATTAACAGTGATGGTTTTGTTATTCCCAGGGGAACAGAAGGAACAGTGGAAGAAAAGCCGATCAAGAAGCTTGATGAGGAAGGGGCACTGTGGTATGGCAAAACAGGAGACTCCAATCCCCGGTTCAAGATGGCAATGACCAATAATTTCAGTTATAAGGGTATAGGTCTTTATGCACTTCTCGAATGGAAAAACGGAGGAGATATATACAACAAGTCGGCACAGTGGCTTACCAGGGATGACAGGCACGGAATGATGGACCAGGCCGGGAAACCCGACTATCTGAAGAAGACCCTGAGCTATTACAAGACCTTTTATGATGTCAACAATTTCAATGATTTCTGGGTTGAAGACGGAAGTTATCTGAAACTTAGGGAAGTATCCCTTTCCTACACGATCCCGGCTTCAGCACTTAATAATTTTGCCAACGGACATATTAAAGGTGTTAAAGTGGCAGTATTTGGCAAAAACCTCTGGACGCTCTCAAATTATTCAGGATATGATCCTGAGGTAGCTACAACGGATGGTACTCAGTATTTTGCGTATGATTTCATGGGATACCCGAATTACAGGTCCTTTGCCGCATCACTTGAAATAAAATTCTAACATCCAGACTATTACTATTATGAAAACATTTAAATATTTCTTTTTTCTTACGGTTATGGCTGCATTCCTCATTACGGGATGCGAAAGCCTGGAAGTAAAGAATCTGAATGATCCGGATTTTGCCACTGCATTTTCGCAGCCTTCCGATGTGAAGGGAGTGGCTGGCGGACTCATTAACACCTGGTTTATAAACACCCAGGAATATAGCGGACCGGCTCTGGCACTGTGGGTTGGTGCTGATGCAGGTACCTGTTCACACGGTAACGTTGCCATGTGGGATTTCAGCATGGAACCCAGGATAGCGTGGGATAACACACCCTCTTACGGGAATGCTGTTGTAACGGAGAATTTCTACAAGAAAATGTATTCTCTTCTTGCCTCTTCCAATGAAATACTTGGCAAGCTGGTTGGTGAAGGCATGATAATAGAAGGAGACGGCGGAGAAGATGAAACGCCAATGGTTGAAGCAATGGCCTACCTGGGACAGGGTCTTGCCCTGGGTTATGTAGGTCTTTTCTTTGACAAAGGCTTCATTGCCAAGGAAGATACAGATCTTTCGGAAGAAATAGAGATATCTCCCTACAGTGATCTTATCACCGAAGCCCTGCTTAGTCTTGATAAATGTATTGCCCTTTGTGAGAGTAACACTTTCACACTTCCCGCACCGTGGATACCGGGTATGACCTATACCCAGAAGGAAATCGGGGAATTTGCCAATTCAATGGCAGCAAGGTTCCTTTCGTTTGCCCCGCGGAACAAGGAGGAAAATGAAGCAGTAAACTGGGGGAAAGTACTGTCATATGCCAACAAGGGACTTACATATGATTTTGCCCCGAAGATGGATGATGTTCACTGGTACGACCAGTATCACACCTATGCAAACTATCAGGGCTGGGGAAGGGTTGACATGAGGATAGCAAATATGATGGATCCCGAAATGCCGGCCAGATGGGTGGGTGCCGATCAGTATGATCATCTTCCTGCTCCCAAAACATCACATGTTGACGGTGTTGATGACCGTATATTTACTGATTTCGAATATCTGTCGTCCAATACTTTCAGGGTGGAAAGGGGTTACTATCATTTTTCATGCTACAGATACAGCAGGTTTGATGATTATTTGTCAACATGGGTTACTCCTTCACCCGTTTTCAGAAAGGCAGAAAATGATTTGCTCAGGGCTGAAGCCATGATGCACCAGCAGAATTATGACGGTGCAGCAGAAATTATCAATGCCGGAGAAAGAATAACCAGGGGTGGTCTTCCTCCCATAGCTGCCACTGCCACGGAAGTCAAAGATGCAATTTTCCATGAAAGGCATATAGAACTTTTCGAAAGCGGAATGGGAATAGAGTTCTGTACCATGCGCAAGGATGACAAGCTCCAGAAGGGTACTCCCCTCCATTTTCCTATTCCCGGTCAGCAGCTTGAAGTTAATCTGATGGAGTCCTACTCTTTCGGAGCAACCAAGGGCGTTGCAGGAAAGGATTATTCAAACGGAGGATGGTTCTAGCATTTTATAATATTAACTGTTAACAAAGGATTATGAAACCTGCATTGCGTTATATTATTTTATGCAGGTTTCTGATGACCCTTAGAAAACTAAAATAATTTCACAAATGAAAAATAAAATATTAATCAGGCTTGTTTCATTCATGGCAATAGCTTCAATGTTGGTTGCCTGTGAAAAAACCGCCATTGAAAAAGCGCAGGATGCCTATGACGCAAGCATGGTGGTTCCCGTGGTTCTTGGCATAAACGGACCATCAGCTGTGCTGGAGACTTTCAGTCATGATTATTCTGTCAACTATCACCGTGCGGGCTCAGTCTGGAGCTGGAGTGTGGAAGATGCAGTTATATCATCTGTGACTCCTGACACCAGGGGTGTTACACTTCTTTTTGACGTTCTTCCGGCAAGCGGAAAAGCCCGGCTTACAGTTAGCGAAACAACTGCAGGAGGTGTCAAATCACCCGAGAGAGTCATTGAGATCACGGTCAAGCATTTCTGCCCTCTTCCCCTCAGCGGCTTTGAAGGAACCTGGACAGGTATTGACGGATTGGAGGATGAGTTTGAATATGATGTTACGGTAACGGCAACATTGCTTGATGATTCCCTTCTGGTTGATGCAATAGGTTCAGGAATTATTGGAGATTACCTGGGAGAAGAGATCATCGAAGGAGGAACATTTATGGTTGCGATTAATCCTGACGGTACACTCGATGTTCCGGAACAGTTTTTCCTCGATACGGACAAAGCGGAGGGCTATTTAATAAAAGGGGAAGGTACATGGGACAATTGCGGACCAAGACCGACAATGACTATCAACTATGATATCCGGTTTCAGGATCCGGGTGCTGATTCTGATGATCCTGATGATTCGGATGATTCAGGTGATGATTCAGGTGATGATTCAGAAACGGATAAAAGCCGTTGGATAGCAGATGAGGATTTTGAATCTGTTTTTAGCGTGACTCTTACCCTAGGCAACGGCGGTGACAACGGCAACGGTGATGATAATGGTAACGGTGACGATAATGGTAACGGCGGTGACAACGGTAACGGTGACGACAACGGTAATGGTGGGGATGAAGGCGGTAATGGCAACGGCGGCTGATTCAGTCGGGCATTCTGCAGTGCAGGCAGCCTGAATCTAAAACACAATCAATAATTTATAAAGGGTGTTTCTTTAACGGAGCACCCTTTTTTAACGGAGCACCCTTTGTTATTACATCCGGATTATTGTTCCTCTTCCTTCAGATAGATTGTGGCTTTTACGTTTTTGATCTTCCTTCTTGTCAGCCTGTGATCCGATTCAAAGCCGGTTCCCATTACTGTCTGATCCTCGCTGGTGATAGTGATAAACCTGCTGGTGTAGATGAGGTCTTTTTCCTGGTCCCAGAAAAGCTGTTCGGTCTCGAGCTTTTCATTTGATTCATTGACAACAACTACTGAATCCTTCAGTTCCCAAAGCTTCTTTTTTTCGATATACTTTGCATATTTTGAAAACACTGTTCCGGCCGGTGTATCGTTTCCTTCAAAAAAGCTGACCCTTATTCCTGATCTGAATTCCGAATAGGGCTGTTCGACGTTATCATAGGATTCCATGATCTCAAATGACATGATCAGCTGTACCTTTCCGGAATCCGTAAAAATGGTGGTGGAGTTTTTTGCTGTCACTGACGGAAGAAGCAGAACATCTGCATTTTTTATAATATCCAGTTTTCTTTCGCATGCAGAAAACACGACTGACAGGAATATAACCGCAGATATGAGCAGTGAGTGTAGAATATTTCGGTAAGCTGCAGGGGACGACATGAAAATCAATCATATTTTCGTTTCAGGAACCAGTAGGGATCATAAATGTTAAGACTGGCACCGATGGTAAAAATATTTTCAGTGTGCATAATCTCTCCTTTTCCGGATCGTTTTGTGTAATCGAAATATATGTTTGCCTTTGACATTGACCTCCTCAGGGGAATCCCTATTCCCGCGGTAATACCTGCTTCTTTGAGCTGTTCACCGTTTATAATGAGATAATTATTGTCAAGATGCGCTCCCATTCGGTATTCCATCCTTCTGAACAGGCTGAAATTGGAATATTTCTCGGGAATATATTCGACTCCGAAGGATAGTGACCTGGCATCGGCGAGGTATCCCTGGCTTCCGTATAGGTTTGACTCCGTCCAGTTTGTCATTACATAATCAAAGGCTGCAGTTAATTTATTCCTTTTCCCGAATGACAATCCCAGGCTCAGAGTACCCGGAATGTGGGTTCTTGAAGAATCGGCCGACCAGTTGATTGTATCGCCTGAACCGTAATAATTGTATCTGTAGGACAGGGTTTCGAATCTTGTCCTGTAGTTCATTCCCTGTCCCAGTGAGGCTCCGGCAACAAGAAAATAATTGTTTTTCAGAGGCAGTTCCGCCTGAAAGCCGTAATCGAAATTGATTCCGTTTAGTTCGAGCTTTTCACTAAGGTCGTTATTGTATGAATTAAAATAGTCGGTAAAGGTAAACTGATTGGATCTCTTGATGGTTCCGAACAGGATATTGAAGTTGGCCCCGAAGGAAAAATATCTGAACATTTTAAGTCCGGTACCTGCAAAAACCCTGGTTATTCCCCCTTTTCCGGAATGATTCTCTATGTATCCACCGGTAACAGGGTCATATCCGGCATCGTTTTTTCCAACTTTGTCGGCTATTGAATAATATCCGTTGCTGAAGGATGTGATTCCCAGGCCTGCTCCCCATCCTTTTCCAAGAGGCAGTCCGAAAAGCATGTGATCGAAATTGATGTCATCGGAGCTGTGTTTTTCCGAACCGTCATTTAAAATGTTTATTCCGTAGTTTATTCCAAAATCAAAAACAAATGAATTTGTGTCAATACTGCTGTATGATGCGGGATTTGTATAATACAGAGTACTGTTATCCCTTATTGCGGTCCCGGTGCCGCCCATGGCACGGCTTCTGAATGATCCTGACGGCTCCAGTGTACCCAGGTTGAAACGGGCATAGGGAGAATTAATCAGTTTTTGTCCTGATGCAGTAAAAAACGAGGAAGAGATTAGAAGAATGAAAATAATTGCAGCAAATTTATTTTGCATTGTATTCAAAAATATAATTTAATCCATCCATTACAAGTCCGGGCATATCGCTTGTTCCCGCATACTGTCATCCCGCCGGGAAGATCACTGCCTCTGCCTGTAATAGCAATCACGGTGTTATTATGTTCTTTCTTAAACGTGCGAATATACTCATTTATTTTATACACAATCCCTGTAATGTCCTCTGTTCTTACTGACCCGGCGGCATTTTTGCCGGTCAGGCTCTGTCCCCCGTTGCGGGTACAGTATCTCATGCAGAATCCAGGATCCTGGTCAGGGTATGGATAGCTGATTGAACGGTTCTGATCTCCCGGATGGTAAGGCTCAGCTTTGTTTCTTTCTGCCTTACTGACATTTTCCCCGGGAATCTGTTTACATAAGTCATGATTGAGGCAAAAAGTGGACTTCTGTAAAATGGTGAATCCGGATTGGTGACGAAATTGGCAATCAGCAGATCATTCTTCAGCATTATTTTTTCTATACCCAGCCGGATGGCCAGCCATTTTATCCTGACAATATCAAGAAGGGCTGATGCCGGCTCAGGCAGGGTTCCGAACCTGTCTTCAAGATTTTTTGCAAATGTGCCAAGGGCTGCCTCATCGCTGATTTCATTGAGTTCCTTATAAAGCCTTATTCTTTCAGATATATTGGATATATATTCATCGGGAAACATGATTTCAAGATCGGTGTCAATTTGAAAATCAGTGACATAAGTCCTGGCTCTTTCGGTTCCGGCCGGGACTGCACCCTGTGCTGCTTCAGCTTGCTGTCTTGCTGTATCCCCGCTTTTCAGTCTGGTTCTTCCGGCGGTTTTTACTTCTGCTCCCGGGCTGTTATCTGTTTCAGCTGTTTCACCGTTTTCCTTTTCAACTGTTTCACCGTTTTCCATTTCAGCAGACTCATTGTTTCTCAGTTCGGCCAGGGCTTCATTGAGTATGTTCTGGTATGTTTCGAAGCCCACGTCGGCAATGAACCCGCTCTGTTCCCCGCCAAGCAGATTCCCTGAGCCTCTTATATCCAGATCCTGCATTGCTATATTAAATCCGCTTCCCAGTCCGGAAAATTCCTCAATTGTCTTAAGTCTTCTCCGGGCATCATGTGGAAGTACAGTGAGGGGAGGGGCCAGCAGGTAACAGAAGGCTTTTCTGTTGGAGCGGCCCACCCGTCCCCTCAGCTGGTGCAATTCGGATAGTCCGAAATGGTGGGCTTCATTGATAAAGATCGTGTTGGCATTGGGAATATCCAGTCCCGATTCAATTATAGTGGTTGCAACAAGAACGTTATAATCTCCACGGATAAAATCAAACATTACATTTTCGATTTCATGACCGTCCATACGGCCATGGACCACGGCGACCTGCACCCCGGGACAGATCCTTTTTATTTTATCCCTGATTTCATTTATATTTTCGACCCTGTTATGAATGACGAATACCTGGCCCCCGCGGTTTATCTCATATTCAATACCTTCCTTGATAATTTCTTCATTGAAGCCATGAATCTCCGTAACAATGGGTATTCTGTTCGGAGGAGGGGTATTGATAATGGAAAGATCCCTTGCACCCATCAGTGAGAACTGAAGGGTCCGGGGGATAGGAGTTGCAGTCAGCGTCAGGGTATCAACATTGGTTCTGAGTGTTTTGAGTTTTTCCTTTACTGATACTCCGAATCTCTGTTCTTCATCAATGATCAGCAGTCCGAGGTCCCTGAATCTGATATTTTTTCCTACAAGCTTGTGGGTCCCTATTATAATATCGATTTTTCCGCTTGCCAGGCCTGAGATTATTTTTTTCTGATCTGCAGCTTTTCTGTGTCTGCTGAGGTATTCAACCGTACAGGGAAAACCCCTGAGCCTTCCGGTGAATGTCTGGTAGTGCTGGAAAGCCAGGATTGTTGTGGGTACCAGAACTGCCGTCTGCTTACTGTCCACTGCTGATTTGAATGCAGCCCTGATTGCAAGTTCTGTTTTCCCGAAACCCACGTCACCGCAAATCAGCCTGTCCATGGGATACGGAGCTTCCATATCCTCTTTTATTGCAGATGTTGCAACAAGCTGATCGGGAGTGTCCTCGTATATGAACGAAGCTTCAAGTTCCCGTTGCAAGTAGGAATCAGGTGAAAATGAATAACCACCGGAAGCCATTCTTTTTGCATAAAGCCTGATCAGATCCTTTGCAATGTCCTTGACCTTGCTTTTGGTCCTTTGTTTCAGTTTCTGCCATGCTCCGGAACCAAGCTTGTATATTCTGGGTTCAGAGCCCTCCCTTCCCTTGTATTTGGAAATCCTGTGCAGGGAATGAATTCCCACATAAAGAATATCATTATCTCTGTAAACCAGTTTTATGGCTTCCTGGATCCTGCCGTTTATTTCAATTTTTTCAAGTCCTCCGAATTTCCCTATTCCATGATCAATATGAACCACATAATCACCGGGATTAAGTCCTGTGAGCTCCCTGACCGAAATACTTTCCTTTCTTGTAAAAAAGCCTTTTATCCTGAATTTGTGATACCTGTCAAATATCTGGTGATCAGTATAGACTGCAATTCTGATGTCGTGATCGGTAAATCCACCGTGAAGATTGAAGAGCATTGATTCAAAGCGGAGCTCAGGGTTTATCTCTGCAAATATGTCTTTCAGCCTGTCCGTCTGTGACTGGCTTTCAGAGATGATGAGGGTTCTGTAACCTTCGTCATTGTTGGAAACAAGCTTTGAGCTGAGCAGACTGAAATTTTTGTTAAAAACCGGTTGTGGTTCAGTCCTGAACTCAAAACGCAGGCCGGGTTCTGATATTCCGGATTTTCCGATTTCCACTGTCCTGAATTTTAGGCACTCTTCAATAAACCGGCTGCCGGTCATTACCGTGGCAGATTTTCCGGCTGCCGGCTCCGCTTCCTCCTTTTTTGCCAGCTGGCCGTAAATGTCATTTATTTTATCCCTTATATATCTGGCGTCTTCTATCCAGATTACTGATGAAGGCGGCAGGAAATCTGTAAATGAATCATTTGTTTCCTCAATGGAAATATCCTGTATGTTTGGTATTACTGTTATCCGGGTGCAGGAATCTACAGACAGCTGGTCGTCAGTGCTGAAAGTTCTGAGGGATTCTATTTCATCACCGAAGAAATCTATCCTGTAAGGCAGGTCGCCTGAATAGGAAAATACATCTGCAATACTTCCCCTGATGGCATACT
>JAAYKX010000144.1 GCA_012522155.1 Bacteroidales bacterium | reverse complement strand
TTCTTGGTTTTTTGTCGACATCATCATATGCCGGACAACCAGCCAGTCTGTTATAAATTTTCCACGTCAGTACAATACCGGTAAATGTATACCAGTCATTATTATGGATCAGACTTTGATCCTCCGGAGAAACCATATTTTTTACGCCGTCTAAGTTATCATAAAAAGTTTTACGAAATCCATATTCAGCTTCCAGTCCCACATTTTTCCAGATATTAACTTTGAATCCAAACGAAAACGGAATGACGGGCTGAACCGATGAAATATGGATATCGGCTGCTGTTGTGGTGTTTATATAAGCCAGGGCTGCACCTGCCGAAAAATAAGGAGAGAAATTCAACTGCCTGCCCTGGGTGGAAAAAGGAAGGAAGTTAAATTCAAACTGCAGGGCAAACTCTCCTGCACTTCCTGAAAAGGATGAATCCCTTGCTGCCTGAAAATTGTTTGAAAAATCACTGTCTGCTCCCCTCAGCCTGCCATAAAGCACACTGCCCCTAAGAGCATGGCGCGGATGGAAATTATATCTGTACAGGGCGCCTGCAGCCGGTCCCGGGGCATAGAGAAGCCTTCCGCGATTGATGTCGCCCAAATAGGAAGATACACCTCCGAATATTCCATAGTCTGAGTTACGCTGACCATAGGAGGAAATTAAAAAGCCGGAAAAAAGGATGATCCAAGGTATTCGCTTCATTAAAAAAGATTCCGCTTATCATTATCTGAATGAGGGCAACCCGCGGGGCCCTGTTTTCATTTTATATGAAATTGTAAAGTTCAAAAAATAATAAACGTCGTTTGCCCTGGAATATTGTTCTTTATGATAGGCGTCAAGCCAGTCGGTGAATGCATAGCGCCCGCCCAGCTCAAGACCAAAATTGATGTTGGGAGTATATACAAGGACTGCCCCCAGGCCTCCCGGAATGACAAGCGCAAAACCGCTGTCCTTCATATTGTGCAATAGCATTTCCTGTCTCTGTGCCTCATTGGGACTGGCATCGAAATATACACCGCCCGCTCCCGCAAATCCATAAAAGTCAAGTGAACGCAGAAGAGACCACAAAAATCTTCCTCTTCTCTTCTGAAAAAGATAACTGCTTTCAGCCCTGTTTTTTATAAAATAATACTCAGCCGTAAGGGCCGGTTCAAAAATCTGTGTGGAAACCTCAAAAGGCCTCCCTTCATTCGACACCCTCTCATCGGTGGCATGAAGCCGGGCATATGACATTCCCAGCCTGAGGTTTGTCACACGGCTAAGACGGTATTTCAGACTTGCATTAAAGTTATACCTGGTTTGAAGATAGGTGATATCCCTCAGCCCGAGCAGATTCTCACCCTGGCTGTAACCCCCTATGTCCCCAAAGAAAAAAGAGGGTCCGGCCCCGGCAGTTGCCTCCCACCTTCTCATTTTCCATAACTGGGCACCGGCGAAAGGAGCTGCAAAACAAAAGATCAGTAGAACCAAGATGTATCGCTTCATGATGATTGCTAATAATTGCAAATACAAATATAACAATCTAAATTTCAGGAAAAGTTAAATTCAGTTATAATATTAACATTTTCACATGAATATATCAACTACAGAATGTTGAAAAACCGGAATTACAGCAGCGGAAAAATTTAGTTTCGCGTATCAGCACCCCACATCAGCCTGTTTCTCAGGGTACTGTAAAAATCCCTTCCATTAAGCATTACCGTTCCGAGTCTGGATGCACTTTTAACAATGGTGATTTCCTCATGTATCGGTATCTTCCTGAATCTGAAATCACAGGTAAGCAGACATTCGTCCGTCCTGCCTTCCATTACCATCCTCAGCCTGCTGTTTCCGGAAAGGACTATCGGCCTTATTGTAAGGTTATGCGGCGACATGGGGGAGATGACAATACTTTCATCTTCGGGTGACAGTATGGGTCCGCCGGCACTGAGATTATATGCCGTGGATCCGGTAGCCGTGGAAACAATCAGACCATCAGCCCAGTAGGTGTTCAGAAAAACATCATCCACATATACATGGATTATTATCATACTGAGCAGAAGTTTCTGTATGGTGATCTCATTCAGGACAGTGGATGACTCCCCGCCGAACAGGCCGGGCGGACTGGTTATTTCAAGCATTGACCTTTCAATTATCTGATAGTCGCCGGAACAGAGCTGGTCAACCGACTTGTCAAGCTCCTCATTCGGTATGTTGGCAAGAAAGCCCATCCTGCCGGTGTTGACACCTGCAACGGGGATCCCGGAGTCCTTTACCTTAAGAACTGTTTCAAGGAAAGTTCCGTCGCCGCCCACACTAAGGATCATGTCAGGCCTGACCGGCAGCAGGTCCAGACTGACAAAAGGAGTTACCTGTTCTGCACTAAAGGCAAACCTTGTATCACCGGGTTTCTGATAGAAATCTATTCCGATGTCCCTTTTAAGAAATTCACTAACAAGTTTCTGAACAGCATCCCTTGTCCGGTCATTGCTGTCCTTGCTGTAAATTGCAACTCTCTTCAGCAT
>JAAYKX010000017.1 GCA_012522155.1 Bacteroidales bacterium | reverse complement strand
TTCAGGGAGAAGCCCTCAGGCAGGCTGAAATGATTAATTATTACCAGAAAATATCAAAAGTTCCCCTGATGATCATGACAGACACAGAAAGCGGACCCGGCATAAGACTGTCAGGAATAGAAAAGTTCCCCTGCCGGCTGACCCTGGGTGCACTGGAAAATGATTCCCTGATATATGAGATGGGAAAAGCAGTTGCAGGACAATTTAAAAGGGCCGGAGTCAATATTAATCTCGCAGCACCAGCAGCCGGTTCAAAGGATCATCCAGGAAATTCTGTTATTAATTTCCGGCCATCCGGTGAAAATCCCGGGAGGGCAGCTGATATAGAAACCATGTATCTGAAAGGCCTTCAGGAAAATGGTATAATGAGCATAAAAGGAATAACAGATTTTGCAGTGGCGGAAGAAACGGAGGTCTCTGGCCAGGGCACGGAAATCGGGATACTGAAATATATCAATCAGCCTGAAAAAACAATTACGTCCATAGACGGGAAAAGCGAAACAAAGAAACCAAGTCCTGAAATGATCGATGAAATGTGTCGTAAGGTACTGGCTGCCAAATACTGGTCAGGCTTAAACCGCATTCAGAAAATTGATACCGAAAATATTTCTGAAGAAATAATGTCGCCTTCAGCCAAAGCTCTTGTCAGGGATCTTTATGCCTCCTCTCTTACCCTTCTGAAAAATGAAGATAATATCCTACCCCTTAGAAATCTTGACATTGTCAGGATAGCTGTTCTTTCCATTGGAAAAAACAGTGTGGACAGATTTCAGGAAAGGGCGGGAGATTATACAAAAATATCCGCTTTCCGGGTCGATCCGGCAGACCATGAGCAGGCAGACAGGATACTGGATACTCTTTCACATTATGATATCGTACTTGCAGGGATTTACGACAACGGCGGACAGTCCGGACAGTCGCGGGCCGGCTCCGGCACAGACGGCCATCTGCCCGTCTTCCTTGAAAAGCTTGTTTCCTCAAATAAAACTGTCGCAGCATATTTCGGAGATCCCCGGGAGCTTAAAAGTCTTGAAGCATTACAGAAAGCAGACGGACTTATTGTTGCCTATGAAGAAAATGACTACACGGAAGACCTTTCAGCCCAGCTGATCTTCGGTGGCACAGGGGCTGCCGGCACTCTTCCGGTGACAATAAATGACAGATGGCAGGCAGGATTCGGCCTGAAGACCACCGGCAGGCAGAGACTGCAGTACGGGTTTCCCGAAAATGCCGGTCTCTCCTCCGCCCTGCTCCATGCCCGAATAGATTCCCTGGCAGAAACCGGTCTGGCAGCACAGGCATATCCGGGCTGTGAAGTGATAGTAGCAAGGAAGGGAGTTGTTGTTTTTCCCAAGACCTACGGATACCAGACCTACGACAAGCGGGTCGCAATGGAAAAAGGTGATCTGTTTGACCTGGCATCAGTTACAAAAATATCATCCTCCCTTCCCGGACTTATGATCCTTGAAACAGAAGGAAGGTTCTCGACCGATGCCCTACTGGGTGACTACATACCGGAATTCAGGCATTCGGACAAGGGTGGACTGCTTATGAAGGATCTTCTGGCTCATCAGGCCGGACTGACACCTTCCATCGTTCCCTGGAGAAAAACGGTTAAAAAGGA
>JAAYKX010000143.1 GCA_012522155.1 Bacteroidales bacterium | reverse complement strand
TATAATCACGCTGATATTGTTTTAAACTGGAAGATTTATCATCTTTACACGCTGAATTTTAAAAACGCTTTCAAATGGCATTAAAGCGGAAAACGGGCGGAAAAAGAGAAGGAGAAATGTCATTCCTCGAGCATCTGGAGGAACTGAGATGGCATATTATAAGGTCGGTCCTGGCCGTTTTTGTACTTATGATAGTCGCATTCGTTCTGAAGAATATAATTTTCGACAAGATCATCCTGGCACCCAAAAGCCCGGAATTTTTTACCAACAGAATACTTTGCGGACTGGGTCATGCAAAAATATTCGGATATCAGCTGAATATTGATGCCCTGTGTATTAACACCAGGGAACTTAACCTGATAAACATAAGGATGGCCGGACAGCTTACCACTCATATACTGGTTGCGCTGGTTTCGGGTATAATAATGGCATTCCCGGTCATCATCTATGAATTCTGGATGTTTTTCAAGCCGGCACTTCACGAAAATGAGGCCAAATACACAAAGGGAGCTGTTTTCTCCACCACAATGCTCTTCTTTTCCGGGGTTCTCTTCGGATATTTTCTCCTGGCTCCCCTTTCAATTCACTTTCTGGGTTCATACCATGTCAGTACCGATGTGGTGAACCAGATCAATATCAGATCATATATCAGTACCATCGCGTCAATATGTCTTGCAACGGGAGTGATATTCGAACTTCCGGTAATTGCCTTTTTCCTTACAAAGATCGGGGTTCTCACACCGGAATTCATGAGACAGTACAGAAAACATTCCATTGTGGTGATTTTCATCCTATCTGCCATTATAACACCTCCCGATGTGTTTTCGCAGTTGCTGGTCAGTATCCCTCTCCTCATCCTTTATGAAATAAGTATCGGCATCTCCGGAAGAGTAATCAGGAAAAAGGAAAAGGAACACGAGGCTTTCATGAAAGAAGACGCTATTGAAAAAGCACAAGATGCGGCAACCTGAATCACGACATGAAACTACATACTGAAAACCTGGTAAAAAAATATCATAAGCGCACGGTTGTTGACCGCGTCTCCTTTGAAGTTGAACAGGGAGAGATAGTGGGTCTCCTCGGTCCCAACGGAGCCGGAAAAACCACATCATTCTACATGATAGTAGGCCTTATTCGCCCGAGGGAAGGAAAAATATTCCTTGATGGTGAAGATATAACTGATCTTCCCGTTTATAAGCGAGCCCGGAAGGGACTGGGCTACCTGGCACAGGAAGCATCGGTATTCAGAAATCTCTCGGTTGAAGACAATCTCCGGGCCGTTCTTGAAATGTCGGACTTTTCACGCCGGGAACAAAAGGAAAGGCTTGAATCTCTTCTGAAGGAGTTCGGTCTCCAAAAGATCAGAAAAAGCAAGGGCATTCAGCTTTCAGGAGGTGAGAGGAGACGTACCGAGATAGCCAGGGCCCTCGCTCTCAAGCCCAAGTTCATTCTTCTTGATGAACCCTTTGCCGGTATCGATCCCATTGCGGTGGAAGATATACAGAATATTGTTTCCCATCTGAAGAATAAAAATATCGGTATACTTATCACCGACCACAACGTTCATGAAACCCTGTCAATAACCGACAGGGCCTACCTGCTTTTCGAGGGAAAAATACTGAAATCGGGCACAGCATCACAGCTGGCAGAAGATGAGCATGTAAGAAAGGTCTATCTCGGAAAAAACTTCGAACTGCGGCGATAAGCCGTTCTGTATTGCAATTAAGTTTATTTTAGTAATTTTGCGGAGATTTTTTTGCGGATGTGTCGTAATTGGTAGCCGAGCAAGACTTAGGATCTTGTGTCTTAAAGACGTGGGGGTTCGAGTCCCTTCATCCGCACCAGGATATCAGAGGCAATTTCAGTTCCTGCTATATTATAATAGTAGCGCCGATGATTTCTGATTAATACAATATTATTTTGGTATGGATATCTCCAGGGAAAACAAAGACGACCTGAATGCTGTTCTGACAATAAAGATCAGCAAGACAGATTATGAGGAAAGAGTTGAAGCAGTATTAAAGGATTACCGCAGAAAGGCAAACATCAAGGGTTTCAGGCCGGGCATGGTTCCGATAGGCCTTATAAGAAACATGTACGGGAGCGCGGTGAAAGTGGATGAAATAAATAAGCTGGTCTCGGAAAATGTTCATAAATATCTTATCGATGAAAAGATTGACATCCTTGGAGATCCTCTTCCGCTGACAGATGAAAATGAACACATCGATTTCATACACGACGATGAATTCACTTTCTCCTTCGAACTCGGACTTGCACCATCTTTCGAGCTGACTCTCAGCGAAAAAGATAAAGTTACCTTTCACGAAATCATCATTGACGACAAGATGAAAAAAGATTATGCCGACGCTTATGCCCGCCGTTTCGGTGAATTCAGGAAGGCAGAAACAAGCGCGGATAAAGATATTCTGAAAGGCAGTATTGAAGCTGTTGATGAAAACGGCGAAACCATCCCTGAAGGTATTTCTGCTGATGAATCGAGCCTGTCAGTTGACATGATAAGGGATGAGGAAATCAAAAAAACATTCACCGGGCTGGCTGAAAACGACAGTATTGTTTTTGATATAAGGAAGGCCTTCCCAAACACGGCTGAAATAGCCGGTTTGCTAAAAACAGAAAGCAGGAATGCAGAAAATATTGAAGGTGATTTCCGTTTTACAATAAAGGAAATCTCAAGGTTTTATCCGGCAGAAACAGGTCCGGATCTCTTCAACAGGATCTATGGTGAGGGCGTGGTGTCGGACGAAGAAGAATTCATGCAGAAAATAGAAGAGGAAATATCTGTAAATCTGGTGAAAGAAAGTGAGTTTAAACTGATGCAGGATGTCAGGAAACTCACGCTCGACAAAACTGAATTCCCGCTGCCTGAAGAGTTTCTTAAAAAATGGCTGATGAAAGCCGGTGAAAAATCCTCTCCCGAAGAGATTGAAAGTGAATTTGATACATTTTTACAGGATCTTAAATGGCAGCTGATCAAAAATAAGGTGGCAAAAGACAATGAAATACAAATAAGTCCGGAAGAAATGCAGGAAGAGGCTGAGACGATCACCAGGCTGCAGTTTTCACAATACGGACTTTACTATGCCACCGATGAACAGATATCAAATTATGCAAGGGAAAGCCTGCAAAGAGAAGCGGATGCAAAGCGTATAGCTGATAAAATCCTGAACGACAAAGTGCTGAACAACCTCAGGGAAATCGTTGAGATTGAAAACAAAAAGGTCAGCGCTGAAGAGTTTAACAAACTTCTTGAAAATTGAATTACGCGGAAAATTTCGGATTAATCTTCGTAACTTTGTATTTACGGCAATAAAAGACGCGACATTATAAAACCCGAAGTCAAGACCCGGCAGCATAAAGCCAGGCGGTAAAAAGTCCGGAAGCAAAAGATCCGGCATCCTATAACAAAAGATTTAACAATAAAATACAATAATGGAAAACAGCGACGATTTCAAAAAATATGCAAGAAGCAGATACGGACTGAGCAGCCTTTCCCTCCACAGATACACCTCGGTTCTGAACAATTATATTTCTCCGACAATTATTGAGGAGAGGCAGCTGAACATAGCATCCATGGATGTTTTCTCCCGTCTGATGATGGACAGGATAATATTCCTCGGACTTCCCATTGATGACTATGTTGCAAATATCATTCAGGCCCAGCTCCTGTATCTTGACTCCTCCGATCCGGGAAAAGACATACAGATCTATTTCAATACTCCGGGAGGCAGTGTACATGCCGGTCTTGGCATATACGACACCATGCAGTACATATCTGCCGATATAGCAACTATCTGCACCGGGATGGCAGCTTCAATGGGAGCTGTTCTCCTTACTTCCGGAACAAAAGGTAAAAGATCGGCTCTCAAACATTCACGCCTGATGATACATCAGCCCATGGGAGGTTTCCAGGGACAGGCATCCGACATAGAGATCCAGGCCCGTGAAATAATGAAAGTCAAAAAGGAACTTTACGAAATAATTGCACTTCATACGGGCAATACGCTTGAAAAAGTTGAACAGGACGCTGACAGGGATCACTGGATGACATCCTTTGAAGCGAAGGAATATGGAATGATAGACGAAATTCTTCAGAAAACCGTTCATTAACAGATATGAGCAAGTGTTCATTTTGCGGCAGATCGAAAAAAGAGACCAACATACTTATTGCTGGTCTTGAAGGGCATATCTGTGACCATTGCATCGAACAGGCCCATGGTATCATGACCGAGGAGCTCGGGGCAAAAACGAGCACGAAGTTTGAAACCATTAATCTTCTCAAACCGCCGGAAATAAAAAGTTTCCTAGATCAGTATATTATCGGCCAGGAAATGGCCAAAAAGATTGTCTCGGTTGCTGTATACAATCATTACAAAAGACTTACACAGAAACCGGATGATGATGGTGTCGAAATTGAAAAATCCAATATAATCCTTGTCGGGGAGACAGGGACAGGCAAAACACTTCTGGCAAAGACCATTGCAAGGATGCTGCATGTTCCCTTTGCCATTGTTGATGCAACAGTTCTTACCGAAGCCGGATATGTCGGGGAAGATATAGAAAGTCTCCTCACACGTCTGCTGCAGAATGCCGATTATGACGTCAAAGCAGCTGAAAAGGGAATCATATTCATTGACGAGATCGACAAGATTGCCAGGAAAGAAGGAGATAATCCCTCAATCACAAGGGATGTGTCAGGTGAGGGAGTACAACAGGGACTTCTCAAGCTGCTTGAAGGCTCCGTTGTAAATGTTCCGCCGCAGGGGGGAAGAAAGCATCCCGAGCAGAAAATGACACCGGTTAATACAAAAAACATTCT
>JAAYKX010000142.1 GCA_012522155.1 Bacteroidales bacterium | reverse complement strand
TGACCGCAGGTCCTATTTTCAGTCGCTACGGATTTAAGAAAACCTCTATGGAAGAGATTGCCAGGGCGCTTAAAATGGGTAAAAGTTCCATTTATTACTATTTCAGCGGCAAGGAAGAAATATTCAAGGCAGTAGTGATGAACGAAGCCAACATGCTTAGAAATGAGCTGACCAGGACTATTAAGTCAGTTGAATCACCTATTGAAAAGCTTCGGAACTATGTTTTTGTCAGAATGAAGTCGTTCGAAAAACTATCCAATTATTATAATGCCATCTTTGACAAAAACCTTGATCATTTTGATTTTATAGAGAGTGTCAGGACCAAATATGACCGTGAGGAACTGGCAATCCTGAGGCTTATTCTCTATGATGGTGCCAGGAAGAAAGTGTTTAATGTACCCAACAGTGAATTTACTGCCCTTGCTGTCCAGACTGCTCTAAAGGGTCTGGAAGTTCCGCTTTTCTGGAAAAGAAAGGAGATGGATATTGAAAACAGACTGAATGGCATCCTGGATGTATTGTTCCACGGAATACTTGTAAAATAGCAGTTTCTGCCCGGTCAGTTCCATGGACAGATGTTATCATGCAACAGGGTGCAGCAGGATGCGACAGGGATGAAATAAAAACAGCTCAGCCCTTCCTTTTTATTGTAGCTGTCTTTTTGTTTTTAAGGCTGTGCCAGAGCCAGATACAGCCGGCTATGACAAACGGGATGCTTAAGATCTGACCCATATTCAATGTCATTCCCTGTTCAAAATCCACCTGGTCTTCTTTCAGGAATTCAAGAAAGAACCTTGCGGTGAAAATCAGTATCATTGCAAGACTGATAAGTGTGCCCTGGAAATGTTCTCCCTTTTTTCTCCAGTAAAGGCGGAAAAGGAGAACGAATATCAACAGATAGGCAAGGGCTTCATAGATCTGGGTAGGATGCTTCGGTATGTTCTCTCCGTTCCTCAGAAAGACAAAGCCCCAGGGAAGAGTGGTTTCGACACCATATATTTCCGAATTCATCAGGTTTCCAATTCTGATAAAAAAGCCTGCAAGGGCAACTACAATGGCAATACGGTCGAGCGCCCAGGCATAATCTTTTCTTTCCTTTCTTACAAAAAGCCATATTGCGATCAATATCCCTATGGCAGCACCATGACTGGCCAGTCCGCCATGCCATATCTTCAGGATTTCGCCCGGGTGGGAGAGATAATATCCCGGTTCATAGAAAAGGCAGTGACCAAGCCTTGCACCTACGATGACCCCGACTGCCATGTATATTGTCAGCCTGTCAAGGGAAGCTTCCGTAAGATTTTCATTTTTGAAAATCCTGTTCATTATTATATATCCGAACAGAAAGCCGGAAGCAAACAGCAGACCATACCATCTTATTGCAAAGGAACCTATCCTGAAAATTTCAGGATTCACATCCCAGGGGATAACAAGAAAATGCATTTTTCAGAAATTATGTAAAACCCAAAGGTATAAAATATGCAAATAGAGTATGTCCAAAGCGGAATAAAGTTTGAAATCCCTGATTAAAACGAAGGACGGCAGCTGCCGGAGAAAATATCCGGGGCCAGACCTCCAAAAGGCAGGATGGCAGTAACTGCTGCTTAAAGTTATTGAGCCGGTTACATTGATAAAAAAAATTGATGTAAGTTTGTAAACCCTTAAAAACCCGAAGCGGATGGAGAAATCGAGCATATACAGGTATATCATGTATGTTGTCGGCGGATTTGTACTGGCAGCAGGATGCGCAAAGATAAGTTCTCCAACGGGAGGTCCCCGGGATACTGAGCCCCCGGTAGTCCTGAAAAGTGTTCCGGAGAATGGTGCCAGGAATTTCCGGGGTAACAGGATCGTCATTTCCTTTGATGAATATTTGGTGCTTGACAGGATAAATGAGAAATTTATGGTGTGGCCTCCAATGAAAAGGATGCCTGAGATCCGTATTAAGGGTAAGGATATTGTTATCAGGTATGATGAAGAGCTGAGGGACAGTACAACATATACCTTTTATTTTCAGGATGCGGTACGGGATTTGAATGAGGGGAATGCCATAAACAATTTTCAGTTTGTATTTTCAACCGGACCATTTATTGATTCCCTTTCCGTTACCGGGAATGTCCTTAAGGCCGATGATCTCAACCCTCCGGAAACAACACTCATTGTCCTGTATATTCAAAAGGAGGATTCGGCATTCCTGAGGGAAATACCTTCATATATAGCACTGGCTGACCAGGACGGATACTTCAGGATCGATAATGTAGCAGCCAGGGAATACAGGATATATGCCCTGAAGGATGTGGATAACAGCAAGAATTTCAATCTTCCCGATGAGGAAATAGCTTTTCTGGATTCCATAATTTCTGTTACTCCCGAAAAAAACTGGATTCCCGTGATCCAGGATCCCCCCGGATCGCTGCCAAAAGATAAGAGAGCTGCTGATACAATAGTGTTACAGGGAGATTACAGACTTTATCTCTTTCAGCATGAAAAGAAACTCCGTTATCTTACTTCTTCATCAAGAAATGCAGCCTACAGACTGAATTATACTCTTTCACTTCCGCCGGATACCCTGGGCTTTCATTTTTCAATACCGGAAGCTGAACCGGATTCCTATTTTACCGAAAGCAGCAAAAAGGGTGATACTGTCAGGGTATGGATTGCAGACAGTGCGCTTTATAACCGGCCCTTGATAAATACTGTTGTAAAATATCCCTTTACCGACAGTGCCGGGGTCGATGTCCTCAGGGAGGATACGATAATGATGAGATTTATAGTTCCCCGCACACCGGTCAGGGGCAGGGTGAGACCGACGCCTTTCAGGTTTACTTCAAATATCAGTTCTGCTTCCCTCAGGCCGGGTGAAGCACTTGTTTTTAATTCACAGACCCCCTTCCGTGAGCCGGATACATCACGGACCTGGCTTTATGAACTGGAGGGAAGCGACCGGATAAAAATACCTTTCAGCATGGATACCGACAGTACAAATTCTTGCAGGATAAGCATAAAAGGTAAGTTTGGTATGAATAAAAACTATATTTTTATAGCCGATTCCGCATCCTTCGGAAATATTTATGGCGAACATTGCGATTCGTCAGCTTTTAAATTCACGGTAAAAGGTGAGGAATCATACGGTAAACTTGTACTTGATGTAAACAACCATGAAGGAAGCAGAATAATTCAGCTTCTTACCAACGAGGAGAAGATTGTAAGGGAAGTGTTGATGGACGAGGATGGG
>JAAYKX010000141.1 GCA_012522155.1 Bacteroidales bacterium | reverse complement strand
TAATTGTCGTAAACCAACCCCGGTTTATCGGTAGACGACATGAATCCAAAGTCATACCCGTATGTATAAAATCTTTTCATGGTCGTTTAAGTTTCCTGATTAAGATTTGTAAAATTATTAATATATTTAATAAGCAAAAAACGGTCAAAATTAAGGTTTTTTTTCAATTCGTCACGCTGCATGAAAAAAGTTATTTTGACGGTCTCCTGTATGCTGTTCATGGCACAGGGCCGTATTGTCAACTCTGCCGGACCCGGATACCGGCAGCTTTCATCCCCCGCCATGCCCGGTGATGTGGTGATAACGGAAATCATGGCAGATCCCGTACCCTCTCCCGGCCTTCCCGGTGAAGAGTATCTCGAAATCCTGAACCGCAGCCGTAACATACTGGATCTGACAAACTGGAGACTCTCTTCCGCCACCCAGCATTCATTATTCCCGCCAGTAAAGATTGAACCCGGGGAATATCTTATCCTGTGTGCAATTGCCGATACCGGACTATTCAGTCCTTACGGAAAGGTTGCCGGACTAAAGCCTTTTCCGGCCCTGACAAACAAAGGAAGGCTGGTACTTCTTTATGATGACCGGGGAAACCTGATCAATGGTGTAGACTATTCATCAAACTGGTATGGGAATCCTCTGAAAAGCAAGGGTGGATGGTCACTTGAAATCATTGATCACGATTTTCCCTTTTTCGGAGAAGGCAACTGGGAAGCCTCATCCGACAGGAAAGGAGGAACTCCGGGAAAAATCAACTCTGCCTGCCGCTCAAATCCTGATCAGTCTTTTTGGGGAATCACCAATGTTTTCCCGGCAGACAACATGAAAATCATAATTGAATTCAGTGAGCCGCTGATTGATTTCGGAAAACAAAACAACGGTATCGTTCTCGGGGACTGCGGTATCACCGGCTGGGAGCTTTCAGATCCCCTGTACCGCCGCTTTACCCTGACTCCGGAACTTCCCCTTGACAGGGACGTAATTTATACACTGAGCCTTCCTGCAGAAATATCAGATTTTGAAGGTAATTATCCACTGGTCAGTAATTTCCGCTTCGGAATCCCCGGATCTTCAAAAATAAAGGATCTTGTCTTTAATGAGCTTCTTTTCAATCCTTTAAAGGACAACCCCGGTTATATAGAATTCGTCAACATCTCGGAAAAAATACTTGATGCTTCAGAATTCATGGTTGCATCAGTAAAGGAAGGGACTGGAGCAATCTCTACCCCGCTCAGCATTTCCCCGGTGGCACGATGCATCCTTCCCGGAGCCTGTTATACAATAACAACTGACAGGCTCAGGGTGATATCTGCTTTCCCGCTTTCAGTTCCGGAAAACATCCTTGAAGTAGCCTCACTTCCCTCCATGCCCAATGCAAGGGGTCATCTTCTGCTGATGAACATGCAGCTGGACAGGATTGATGAAGTGATATACAGTGAAAAAATGCATTATTCCCTTTTATCCGGAAAAGAGGGCATATCCCTTGAAAAGATAAGACCTGAACTTCCTTCTGATGAAAGTATTAACTGGCACTCGGCTTCCGAGGGTTCAGGCTGGGGAACACCGGGAAACAGGAACTCCGTTTTTACCGGACATAATAATCAGGATGAGACAGTGGTGCTCTCCTCGCAGAAAATATCACCCGACAATGACGGATACGAGGATGTACTTGTAATAGAAATAAATTCAGATGATCCGGGGGCCATCGTTTCAGTGCTGATATATGACGAAACCGGCAATTATGTGAGGAAGCTGGCAGAAAATTACCTGGCAGGAAGCAGGGCTTCAATAGTATGGAACGGCTGCGGAAATAACGGAAGACCGGTAAGGCCGGGCATATATATCCTCCTTATAGAGATGTACAACGCCGGCGGCAGGATAAGCAAATGGAAAAAGGTATGCGCTGTTGTCTAGTTTTCCAGGAATTTGATCGCGTACTTAAGTGTGGTGTCAATATGTTCCCATATCGGATAAAAGCCCTTGTTGTCAAGGATGTTGCGTGCAATATAAGCCTTTATCTGTGTGTGTATCACCCTTCCGGAGATCTTAAGACCCTCCGGGTCAGGCTTTATGACAGCACTTCCGGCATTACTGCCATAATCATTTGCATTATCGCCGTTTTCAAGGCCATCGTTATCAGCAGCAGCCTGTGCAGTTCTTAATTGTCCGGATGCCATAAACCCGGTGAACTGCTGAAGCAGACCCTGTCTGTCGAGATATTTTTCCAGTTCTGCTGCCTCAGTGAATTTCCCCAGTACAGCCCTGTTGTTCTCGGTATATTTTAAGGCAAACTGGTAGATAAACGGTCTTACCATCAGAAAATATGATGATATTTCAGAAGTGTCGACCGGCACAAACTCATCAGGCATGATCCCTCCCCCGCCATAGACAGTTCTTCCCCCGGGCGTCGTAAAACGGAGGGATTCAGAAAAATGAATACTGTCGGAGACTTCAAACTCCCCGCGGCTGTATCGTGAGCTGAGATCATTGAAATAGTCCGTAAAGCCCTCACTGTACGGTTTTTGTATCGACCGTCCCGTCGGAGTGTAATACCTGGCTATTGTCAGTCTCATACCCGATCCGTCAACAAAGGGTATCGGCTCCTGTACCAGGCCCTTTCCGAAAGACCTTCTTCCGATTATCGTCCCGCGGTCATTGTCCTGGACCGCCCCTGCCAGTATCTCACTGGCCGATGCACTCCATTCATCAATCAGAATAACCAGGTCCCCGCTTTCAAACTCTCCCTTGCCCGTTGCCCTGGCTTCATTTCTCGGCTGGTTTCTTCCCATTGTGTAAACAATAAGCTGGCCTTCCTTCAGAAACTGGTTGGCAATCTGAACGGCATCCTCCATGATCCCTCCTGCATTTCCGCGAAGATCTACAATAAGCTTGGTCATACCTTTCTCTCTCAGCTCTTTCAGTCCCTTCATAAATTCATCGAAAGTGGTGACCGCAAAATTGTTTATCTTGATATATCCTGTTTCGTCATTGACCATATAGGCTACATCCATGCTGTATATCGGAATCTTGTCACGTATTATATTGAATGTAAGAAGATCATTAAAACCTTTCCTCAGAATCTTCACCCTGACCGTAGTGCCTTTCGGCCCCTTCAGCATTCCCATCACATCCTCATCGCTTATCCCTCTTCCTGCCACCAGGGAATCATTAACATAAAGAATCTTGTCCCCTGCAAGCAGTCCGAGTTTTGCCGAGGGCCCTCCGGGTATGGTACTTATAACAATAATAGTATCGGTAATCATGTTAAAGGATATCCCTATACCTTCAAAATTACCCTGAAGGGATTCATTTGCCCGGACAAGGTCATTTGCGGGTATATATACGGAATGGGGATCAAGCTTTTTAAGAATTGCCGGAATGGCTGCCTCAACAAGATTGTCACGGTTTACGGAATCCACATAATTCCTTTCAATAATATTCAGTATGGTACTCAGCTTGTCATTTCTCGGCCGGATACCGGACAGCTGGGCCGCAGAATCACTTTTACGGGGAAGAATGATCCCGATAAGAATACCCAGCACCGCTGCTATCGCCACAATCAGCGGCAGAAAAATGTTCCACCTGTTATTATTGTTGCTCATAAACATCATTTTCAGGATCAATGTAAACCAAATCAATTCCGGCACGCTTCAAAAGATCCAGCCCGTCAGTAATCCTGTATTTGTTACAGTATACAACCCTTCTGATACCCGACTGGATTATCAGTTTTGCACATTCTATGCAGGGAGAGCTTGTAACATACAGCGTTGAACCTTCACTGGAATTATTCGATTTTGCCACTTTTGTAATAGCATTTGCTTCTGCATGGAGAACATATGCTTTTGTAACATCGTTTTCATCTTCGCATACATTCTCAAAACCCGCAGGAGTTCCGTTGTAGCCGTCCGATATTATCATCCTGCCCTTTACTATAAGAGCTCCCACCTTGCGTCTTTCACAATAGGAATTCTGAGCCCAGATACGTGCCATTTCAAGGTAACGTTTATCGAAAACCTGCTGCTTATCACCATAAGGTCTGATGGAGTCGTTGTTTGCCATATTATCATGCCCTGCTATCAGAATTCAGCAAAATTAATCATTAAAATACGTTTATCCGGTTTGTTGTTAAAAATTTTAACTTTAATATCAACATCATTTTACCCCATCCTGCTTATTTTTGTTTCATGAAGACATTTGCAGATAAAATCATTGCCTTTTATACTGAAATAAATTTCAGTGGAACCCTTCCCGCCGGAATCTCAATCATGAACCCTTTCAAAAACAATCCGGATGTAATTAATACAGTAACTCTGTTTTACAGAAAATATTACAGTGATAACAATAAACGGCATATGATAATCGGTATAAATCCCGGAAGACTGGGTGCGGGAGCAACCGGGGTACCCTTCACCGATACCATACGCCTTGAACAGATATGCGGCCTGTCAGTTCCCGGAATAAAGACATATGAGACATCATCGGTTTT
>JAAYKX010000371.1 GCA_012522155.1 Bacteroidales bacterium | reverse complement strand
TTATATTTGTAGTAACAAAAAAGTTACGAGATGAGAAAAAGAACATTAATATTAACACATAGTCGGGCCGGCTTCCGGTTAAAAGAGACCACTCTGGGTTTTGCTCGTAACTTTTCCTGGGGTGGTTTTTTTATTGGAGGTCGGCTCTAATATTATGTCTGGTTGGATAAAAATATATAGGGAAATTACAAGACATTGGATATGGGATAATCCGAGTTACTTCAAAGCATGGATTTCAATATTATTAACTGTTAATCATGATGACAATAAAGTACTGATAAATGGTGAAATTATTGAATGTAAAAGGGGGCAGTCATTATATAGTTTGGAAGGATGGGTAAAGGTGTTCGGGAAGGGGTGGACAAAACAAAAAGTAAGAACGTTTTTTAACTTATTAAAAAGCGATGCAATGATCAACACGGAAGGACTCCGAAAAACAACACGACTAACAGTTTGTAATTATGATAAATATCAAAATATGCAACACGCAGATAACACGGACTCAACACGGACTCAACACGGACTCAACACGGACTCAACACCAAACAAGAATGATAAGAAGGATAAAAATGAAAAGAATGAAAAGAGTTTAGAATTACGTGAAACAAAATTTATTTCGGAAGTTTATCAAAATGAAATATACCCGAAAGAAATGTTGCAGAAGTTTATTTCTTACTGGACTGAAAAGAATAAGAGCAAAACAAAAATGAGATTTGAATTGGAAAAGACATTTGAAATTTCCAGACGGCTTACAACATGGGCAAGTAGAGATAAAAATTATAATAAATTAAAAAAGGATAATGATGGATACGATTTTACTGATCAATTTGTCAGAGAAGTTACAAGAGATTTATAACTTTAATGGTTATGACATCGAAAAAGAAAAAATTGTCAAGATAGCTTATCTCATGAAAGAAATTGATTCTAAAAAAACAAAAGAAGAAATGATGAAGTTTCTTGACATGGTTAATAAGGGAGTTTATGGCATGTTGTATCGGGCGCCTACTTGTATTTTATCCATGTATCAGAAGTACGTTAAAGACACGCGGGATATGATGCCATGAAAATACAGTCTTCCATATCGCGGATAATTTATAACTATACACCACCGGAGCGAGGCAATAGAACACTTTGTCCGGAATGTTCTCATACGCGGAAGAACAAAACAGAAAAATGCCTGGCATGGGATAAGGCTACAAGTCGGGGATATTGTCATAATTGTACTGCCGCGTTTTTTGAGTATAGGCCATATGAGCCGAAGCAATATATTATTCCGAAATGGGAGAACAAAACTGAACTGTCTGATCGGGCTGTCAGGTATTTTGAAGGCCGGATGATAAGTCAGAAAACGCTTATCAAAATGCGGGTATATACTGATAGGGAATTTATGCCACAATTCGCAAAGGAGGTTGAAGTTATTTGCTTCCCGTATTTTTATCGCGATGCACTTGTTAACATCAAATACCGTGGCCCACAAAAAACGTTTAAACTTGTTAGTGGTGCTGAACTTATATTCTGGAACATTGACGCATTGTCGCGGGCTGATAGTATTGTAATTACAGAAGGGGAAATTGACGCGTTGACATTTGTTGAAGTGGGGTTTGATAATGTACTATCTGTTCCAAATGGCGCAAATAAGAACCTTGAATATCTCGATACCAGTATTGAACAGTTTGCGGATATAAAAAAAATATACATAGCAACTGATCAGGATACGAAAGGTATTGAATTAAAAGAAGAGTTGATCCGTAGGTTTGGTGCAGAACGCTGTTATGTTGTTTCATTTAAAGATTGTAAAGATGCGAATGAATATCTTTGCAAGTATGGCCCTGATTTTCGAGATGTTCTTTCAGACGCGAAGCCTGCCCCGGTTAAGGGAATAGTTAATATCAGTTCAATTTACGCGGATATTCGTAATCTGTATGAAAATGGAGTGAGGCCGGGTCTGAAGATCGGACAGGCAGTTATCGACAAGCATATAAACTGGGAACCGGGGAGGTTGGCTATTGTTACAGGGATTCCTGCGTCAGGCAAGAGTGAATTTGTTGATCATATTGTTTGTAAATTAAATGTTTTACATAATTGGAAAGCGGCATATTTCACTCCTGAGAATTATCCCTTGATGTATCATTATATGAAACTTTTTGAAAAGATAATAGGCAAGAGGTTTAATAAAAAGAAAGTCACAGAGCCAGAATATGATATGGCGTTTGAATATATTCGGGAAAATTTTTATTACATATTGGATAATGATGATTTTACTGTGGATAGTGTTTTAAGTAGCGCAAAGATACTTGTTCGGACACGCGGTGTTAAAACAATTGTTCTTGATCCTTATAATAAGTTTGACCATAAATATAGCACTTCAGAAACTCAATATATAAGTAAGTTTCTTGATGCCCTTACAACATTTGCAAAGGTAAATAATGTACTTGTTATCCTTGTTGCACATCCCCGTAAAATGAATAGGATAGATGGAAAGTTTGAGGTTCCTTCACTTTATGATATTTCTGGATCCGCGCATTTTTACAACAAAACTGATTATGGAATAACTGTTCATCGTGATAGTGATGATCAAAATATAATGCTTGATTCTGTTAAGGTGTATATCCAGAAAATTAAGTTTAAGCACTTGGGAGAGCAGGGAATTGTTCATCTGGATTATGATCCTGAATCCGGGAGGTTTAACCAATCAGGAAGAGATAGAAGTAATTGGCTTATGGCTGCGGAAGAAAATAGCCAACTTGATTTTTATAGTAAAATTGATGAAGAGGCTCCGTTTTAATGGCTAAGATTAG
>JAAYKX010000016.1 GCA_012522155.1 Bacteroidales bacterium | reverse complement strand
TTATGAAAAGCTTTTTCCGGATTATTTTGATTATCCTGTTCATTTCCGGATGCAGACCGGCCGAAGTTCCGGTAAGCCTTCAGAATGAAATAGATTCCATCGTGTTTCAGCATATTCCAGATAAACGTGAAGCTGTGGGTGATTTAAAACTGGAGATCCTGAAAGACCGAAGTCTGCTGATAAAAGGCGAAACCAGTCTTGCTGCACTGAAGGCTGAAATCCTTGAACATCTTGAACAGTCGGGAACAACTTATACAGACAGTATCAAAATCCTTCCTGAGAGATCGGAAACAAATAAAATATGGGGCATCGTATCTGTCTCCGTTGCCAATCTGAAAAAGGATCCTTCACACTCAAGTGAGCTGGCTTCCCAGGCAGTAATGGGGACTCCGGTGAGGATTCTCAAAAAGGAGGGAAGCTGGCTGCTGATCCAGACACCTGATCATTACCTTGGATGGACGACGCGCAGCAGTATCAGCGCTATAGACGAAACAGAATTTCAGGAATGGAAAGAATCGGACCGCCTTATCTATACTTCAAGAACGGGAGATATACTTTCTGAAGGAAGCGGAAAGGAAGTTGTTTCGGATGTGGTGACGGGTTCTATTCTGAAAAGGATATCTGCCGGCAGGGATTACTATACAGTTGAGCTTCCAGATGGCAGAAGGGGACGAATTAACAGGGAAGATGCTGCTGATTTTGCACACTGGTCCCGGACCGTTGCACCTGAAGCAGATAAGCTGGTAAGTTTTGCAGAATCCCTTGCCGGTATTTCATACCTGTGGGGCGGAACTTCAACAAAACTCCTTGACTGCAGCGGATTCGTAAAAATCATTTATTTTACCGGCGGTATAATCCTTGCCAGGGATGCATCCCAGCAGTTTCGTTACGGAGATGATGTGGATATATCATCTTCCTTTGAAGCACTTCAGCCGGGAGATCTCCTGTTTTTCGGATCGGTTAATGAAAAGGGAGAAAAAAGGATCACGCATACAGGAATGTATATAGGTGACAATGAATTTATTCATTCCTCAGTAGGAAGCGGAATGGTGGCAAACAACAGTCTTGATCCGGCCTCGGACAATTACGACAGCTACCTGGTCAGTATACTGCAGGGGGCAAGAAGGATATTGGGGACCCGCTCAGGAAAGGGTCTGGAACATATTTCACAAAATAACTGGTATAAATGAAAAAACGCGATTTTATCAAGTATGGCGGATTACTGACGGGCGCAATGATAAGCGGCACTATTTCGTCCTGCGGAAACACCCCGGAAAAGGGAACTGTTAAAAGATCCGTAAAAGGCAGTTCCATAAAGCTGAAATATAAGCCCTACACTCTTCAGCTCAGGCATGTGTTTGCGCTTGCCGCCGGATCAAGAACAACCACCCCCGTAGTGCTGACACAGCTGGAATGTGACGGATTTACCGGTTACGGGGAAGCATCAATGCCTCCATATCTTGGAGAAAGTCATGAAAGTGTTCAGAAATTCCTTTCCGGGGTCAACATGGAACAATTCAATGACCCATTTCTGATGGAGGATATTCTTGAATATATTGATGGAGTTGCTCCCGGCAACTATGCTGCCAAGGCATCACTGGATATTGCCCTTCATGATCTTGTGGGAAAGATTACCGGTCAGCCCTGGTACAGGATGTGGGGACTCAATCCTGAAAAAGCACCGTACACAAGTTTTACCATAGGTGATGATACCTCTGATGTTGTAAGAGAGAAAGTTGCTGAAGCCGAACCTTACAAGGTGCTGAAAGTCAAGCTGGGCCTGGGTAATGACAAAAATATAATAGAAACCATCAGGTCGGTTTCGGATAAGCCTATCGGCGTTGATGTCAACCAGGGCTGGGAGGACAAACATTATGCTCTCGAGATGGCTCACTGGCTGAAAGAGCAGAATGTCATTTATCTGGAACAACCCATGCCCAAAACCATGACGGATGAAACAGGCTGGCTTACAGAAAATTCACCCCTTCCTGTTATTGCAGATGAAGCTTTTCAGACAATAGATGACCTGTTTAGGGTTAAGGATTTCTATGACGGGATCAATATCAAACTGATGAAATGCGGCGGTATGAATGCCGGCTACAAGCAGGCTGTTATGGCCCGGGCAATGGGAATGAAAATAATGCTTGGCTGTATGACCGAAACATCCTGTGCCATCTCTGCTGCTGCACAGTTTTCCCCGCTGGTCGACTGGGCTGATCTGGATGGCAACTTATTGATAAGTAATGATATATATGATGGTGTCACCGTGGAAGACGGCAGGATCACTCTGAAGGACAGGCCGGGAATAGGTATAGTGGAACTCTGATATTAATCCAGAACAGTCAATAAATGGCAAAAAGAACCGGAAGGCTGGTTTCTCTTGATATTGTCCGGGGGATCACAATAGCATTCATGATAATAGTAAATACTCCCAGCAGTTGGGATTATGTCTGCCCTTCGCTTCGTCATGCTGCCTGGCATGGCTGTACCCCGACAGACCTAGT
>JAAYKX010000140.1 GCA_012522155.1 Bacteroidales bacterium | reverse complement strand
TCTTCTTCAAAAAAGGGAAGCCGGCAGCAGATCCCGCCTTTGCCATTGATTATCACTGATGCACCGTCAAAGATAAGTTCAGTGTTTGCTCCTGCCTGGTTGCAGTTTATAAGAGGGATACCATGTTTTGCGGCTTCATTTCTGAATGCGGAAATCCTTTCATCTGTTTTTGTATAAGAAAACGGGAATGCTGAAATGTTGACAATGAAATCCGGGTGTTGCCCTGCCAGTTCATCCATTGGCAGTACAGCATAATTTTCTTTTTCTCCGGGTTCAGGTCCGGGGGATTGTCTGTGCCATATATCGTTACCGATTGTCAGTGCCATCCTGTAACCCCTGAAGGGAAAGATACTGAAATTCCTGCCGGGCCGGAAATACCTGTGCTCATCGAAAATATCATAGTCGGGAAACAGTGTTTTGGCGGCTGAAAAGAGAACTTTTCCTTCGGAGAGGACAAGGGCAGAGTTAAAAAGCTTCCTGTCCCCGGGACTGCTGTCTGAAGGGGAACCGACAATGGCTGTTATTCCCCTGCATTCCCCTGCAATTTCAGCAATCATTCCCCTGCATTCTTCTTTGAAATCATCACGCTGTAGCAGGTCGAGGGGAGGATATCCCGGCAGGGAAAGTTCTGAAAATATGACAAGATCCGACTTTTCATCCCTCGCCTTATGTATTGCCTTGCGTATTTTTTCCCTGTTGGCAGTGAAATTGCCAATATGGTAGTTCAGCTGTGCGACCGAAAATCTCATAGGAAGTCTCAGAAATTTATCCCCAGGCGGAAAGATAATAATTTATGGCTTACCATTTCGCCCGGCTCATTCTTATTGTATCTTGTGATATCAAGAAAGTTATTATCAAAGCAGAGGCCGAAGACGGCGGAGAGGTTTCCCGCAACGGGATATTCTATTCCTGTCATAAGATGGTACGACAGGTTAAAGATTCTTATTTCGGCAAGTGCATTATTGTCCCGGATACTGAGAGAGGGAATATCGGCTTTGGCGGAAAGGACAATTTTCGGGTCCAGTCCGGCTTCTGCAAATATTTTTCCGCGGCCCTTTCCGCTTGTCCGGAGTTTCATTCCCAGTGGTACGGAGAAATATTTTATCCTGTAAATAATGCGTTCGCCGGCTTCAATCCTTACTGTTTCACGCCTGTGATTCCTGAGTCTGAATTGTTTATCTTCCAGGCAGATGAGTTTTCCTCCTGCATCAATGATGCTGATCCCGGTCGAGAATGAATAGTTGAGGCTGTAATTTTTGTTCCAGGATATGCCTATGACTGATCCCGGTATTGCGCCTTCATTGCGCATAAAATAATTATTTGTAGTGAACCAGCTTATTACCGGATCAAAATGGATGCCGGGGGAGATTGAATAAACAGGCATGAAATTTTCCCGCCGGGTATTATTACCGGTATTACGATATTCAGCCTGACCGGAAAGAGCGGATGATATACAGAACAGGATAAGCAGGACAATATATCCTGTTCCCTGTGGTTTTATTTCTGTATGAATCATTTTATTCTTTTTAATACGGATCATTCTTAATATCCCCGTGGGTAATCATTCATTTTCATTATTAAATGATCAAATACTGAGCCAGATTTATTGCTGTACGGATTTTTGTCATCACAATGAAAAGTAATTATTTTCGCATTTTCAAATTATAACGGCATGAGAAACATTATATTCTTTACAGTTCTTTTTTCATGTTTCATGGTTGCGGGAAGCGCTTGCAGAAGAAACCATTATAAAGTCAACACCTCATCCATTGAGGCAGATGTAAGTATTAAAAGATTTGAGCAGGCTCTCTTTACAGCTGATCCTGCCGGCTTTGATGCAGAAATGCCGCTGCTGAGGAAGGAATATGATGATTTCCTGCAGTTGTTTGCATATGTCATCAATGCCGGAAGCACAGATGACCCGGATTTTCCCGCTACACTTCTCAGTTTTGCAACTGACAGACTTAATTATGAAGTATATGAAGAAGTTATGAGGGTTTTTCCGGATATGGCCCCCTATGAAAAGGAACTTGAAGAAGCATTCCGGCACTATCTCTATCATTTTCCGGAGAAGGCCGTTCCTTCAGTTATCAGCTGTATTACAGGCTTCAATAACAGCATTATTGCAGGGGATTCGCTTATCGGAATAGGGCTTGACAGGTATCTTGGAAGGGACAGCCCCTATTATCCGCGTCTTGAGATATACCAGTATGTGGCTGCCGGAATGAACCCTTACAACATTGTTCCGGATTGCATATATGGCTGGGGAGCCTCTGAATGGGATTATGAAAGTATGGATTATCCTGAAAATAATTTGTTGAGTGTCATGTTCCATGAGGGTAAGCTGAAATATTTTGAAAAATGCATGCTTCCGGGGATAAATGACACACTGCTGTTTGGCTTCACAGCTGATCAGATGAAGTTTTGTAAAAACAATGAAAGGCAGATGTGGCAATACCTTGTGGAGCATGATCTGCTTTTCAGTACTGATCAGTTTGTTATCCGCAAGCTCACCGGCACGGCACCTTTCACCAGCTATTTTACAAGCGAATCACCGGGAAAGGCAGCGGTATGGACAGGCTTCAGGATAGTTGAATCGGCCATGATGAGGTACAGGGATATCAGTCTGGGTGATCTGATGGAATCGCGGGATATACAGGGATTTCTTACGAAAGCAAGATATGATCCCGACTGAAATAAAACGGGGCTGAACAAATCAGCCCCGGTAATTAATCTGAGTACACAGCATCAGCTGTCCGGATGAATTGCTTCAACCGGACATACATCAGCACATGCGCCGCAATCGGTGCATAAATCCGGGTCTATGGTATAGATATCGCCTTCAGAAATAGCCTCAACCGGGCATTCATCCAGGCATGTCCCACATGCTGTGCAGTCTTCGTTGATTTTGTACGCCATTTTTGTTTTGTTATTTAAAATTTTGAGCCCCCAAATGTATCCAAATTTTTTTTATTTAAAAATTCCGTATGATACAAGGGGTCCGCATGTCCTGCCGGGAGGAAATCAGAAATCGAGGCTGAAAGAAAGATAGAATACCCTGGGTAGTATGTAGTTGTTTTCAATGCCCCATGCCCAGTCGGCTCTCACGAAATATCCCAGGAGCTGGGCTCTCAGCCCTGCCCCGAATCCTGCCACCACCGGTTCCCTGTTTGAATCAAGGACAACTTTTACGGATCCGCTTTGAATCACTTCGTTATCCCATGCGTTCTCTCCCGACCATGGTGATCTTCCCACCCAGGCAGATCCGATATCTCCGAAACCAACAATCTGTAAGGAGTTGAGGAAGTTTGATTTAAGAGGATGTCCTGCAAAGTACCTGATTACCGGCCATCTTATTTCACTGTTTATCAGGGCAAAGCTTGTGCCGTTACGGATATTCTGTATAAAACCGCGCATATTTGTTGCCAGAGCCTGAAAGCCGTAATTCATATTTGGATTGAC
>JAAYKX010000015.1 GCA_012522155.1 Bacteroidales bacterium | reverse complement strand
CACCATACGAAGCCATGCTTCTGCCATCAGGGCAGCTCCTGCAAGTGAGGCATGCACCCCGTCACCGGTCCAGTAAGCAGCCGGCGCCCTAAGCTGAGCCTCATCATAAACAGTCTGATAAGGAATGAATTGTGCATTAAACTGCCGGGCTATTTCTCTTGCTGCTTTCTGATATTCATAAAATTCCGGATACCAGCTGTCGTCAACAGCCTGTACCCCGCGCACCCCAAACGGCTCACCGATAATAAGCTTCACATCCGGCAGGGCTTTCTTCGTCCTTTCAAGAAGAGCAATATAGTCCCTGCGGTATATCTCAACGGTTCCGTCATAATGCCCGCCAAGTTTATGCCAGATATCGTTTACACCTATCAGTATGCTTACAACATCAGGTTTCATATCAATACAATCTTCATCCCATCGTTCCGCAAGCTGATATACCTTATGACCCGATATTCCCCTGTTGTAAATCTTAAGGTCAAGACCGGCATGACTGAGCAGGAGCTGCGAAGCAGCAAGCATTGGATAGCCCGACCCCAGACCTCCTGCGTTATTATAACCCGCCTCCTTCCTGTTTCTCCCGGCATCGGTAATGGAATCACCCTGAAAAAGGATGGTCCCGCCTTTGAGAAGTCTGATCTCGGAACTGTCCTGCGGCATGGCTGCAGTAACTATTTCAGGGATGCTTATAGCCGCAAGGCTTCCGAATGCAGCTTTTCTTAAAAAGCCGCGCCGTGTCTTATCAGTCTTCATAGGTATTTTTCTTTACAATAAGTTGTTATAAATATAATCAATATTCTGCTTTTCGTCCTGCCTCTTTTTATCCGAAACCGGGAACAGTTTTTTCGAGTTTCTGTTTATAAATGAGAAACGCAGCCAGGGCTGTGACAGCTGCAACAATTCCCACAGTATGGGATATGGTTCCGGGAAGTGAAAATCCTTCCGGAGCAAATAGAATATAGCTGACACATACTGCCGTCATGAAAAATGCCGGAATGAGTGTCACCCAGAAAATCCTGCCCGACTGAAGAAGATATATTGTAATAGTCCACAGAACGATCATGGCAAGCGTCTGGTTTGACCATGCAAAATATCGCCAGATAACGGCAAAATCCATCCTGGTAATAAGAAATCCGACAAGAAAAAGCGGTATACAGATATAAAGACGGTTTAATATGGGACCCTGCCTGACTTTCAGAAAGTCTGCCACAATGAGTCTTGCACTGCGGAAGGCTGTATCGCCGGAAGTTATAGGAGCGGCAACAACTCCGAGAATTGCAAGTATTCCTCCCACTTTCCCGAGAAGGGAGTTGGATATTTCATTCACAAGATAGGCGGCGTTGCCCTTCTGTGCAGTCATCACTTCATTCAGGGGTCCCGCTCCTCCGTAAAAACTCATTCCTATTGCAGCCCATATCAGCGCAATAATACCTTCCGATATCATTGCACCATAAAAGACCCTGCGGCCAAGTTTTTCATTTGTAATACATCTGGCCATAAGAGGCGACTGAGTGGAATGAAATCCTGAAATGGCACCGCAGGCAATTGATATGAACATCATCGGAAAGACAGGAAACTTTCCGGGATCAACATGAAAATTTCTGAAGTTAGAAAAGGTAAGCTCCGGAATACGATACCCTTTTATCAACAGTGCCGTGATCAAGCCGCCTGCCATAAAAAGGAGCGCCAGACCAAATACCGGATAGATCCTTCCAATGATTTTATCGATGGGCAGCAGGGTTGCAATGACATAATATCCGAAAACAATCCATACCCAGAAAGTCATTGTCAGATATTCCCGCGTCATTCCTTCAAGGATTCCGGCCGGTCCCATAATAAAAACAGCTCCGACCAGTACCATCAGGAATACTGTAAAAGCCCTCATGAACTGCTTCACTCCATTCCCCAGAAATATTCCAGTTATTTCATTAATGCTAAGTCCATTGTAGCGTATTGACAACATTCCTGAGAAATAGTCATGCACACCACCGGCAAAGACTGTTCCGAGTACTATCCATAAAAAGGCAACCGGTCCCCACATTGCACCTGCAATAGCACCGAAAATCGGTCCCAGTCCGGCAATATTCAGCAGCTGAATCAGAAAAGTCTTCCAGCATGGCAGCGGCACATAATCCACACCGTCTTTCATTTTAAAAGCCGGCGTTTCACGGTCCGGGTCAGCTCCTTCTATTCTTTCCAAAAATGCCGAATACAGGAAATATCCGAGCAGAAGGACTGTAATTGAAATGATAAAGGTGATCAAGTGTAAGTAATGTTCAAGTCAGGATATATGATAATAAAAATTACAGTTTACGGCTTTAGTTGACACCTTACAGTTTATTGCGGCGACTAACAAAATCACTTAACGGCTTCGCTCAGCAACAACTGTTTACAACTACAATTTACAACAGTGGTTTGCAAAATCACTTTAAAGTTTCAACCCGTACCAGTGTACTGCATTTTCTCGGTACAGCTTGTCGATCACTTTTTTCGGCAGTTGCAGGCCACTGAACTCACCTTCAAACAATGGAGAACTCATCTTCTTGGCGGTTGCAAAATACTTCCAGTCATCAATCCAAGTATCGTGCATCCGGGTTTTAAAGGCTTCCGGATCATCACCTGCCGTATAGCCTATATCTGTTCCGTAAAGCAGCCTGTCCTGGTACTTTATACAGAAATCACGAACACGTTCCCTGTCGCGGGCAGACTGATACTGCAGATGACATGTCCTGGCAGATATGTCAACAGCCATGCCGGGATATCTGTCGAGCCTCAGTGCAAGTGAATCAACATTCCATTCCAGGCTTCCGAGATGACATCCGATAAAGGTAAGCCCGGGATTTCTCTCCAGGAAATTATCACGTGCATTGATCTGATCTTCATAGGAAGGGTATTCCGGATGAAGATACATGTGATACTGAGTATTGCGTGCAAAATAATTTCTGTCATTGTCCACGGTCATTTCCTCGAGAGGAAGCCAGCAGTTGCGTGGTTCCCCGAGATGTCCGGTTATAGGAATATTCCTGCTTTTTATAAAGTTTATCACAGGATCCAGTCCGGGATCATCAACCATGATAAATTTCCCTGACCTGTCACGGACAGTCATTCCTATATTTTTCCAGATCTTAACGGTGATGGCACCCTCTGAAATATCCTTATCAAGCTGATCGATCACTTTTCTGCTCCACTCTTCCGTACCCCATCCTGCCGTGTCGAAAAAGAATGTGGGACCATAAAATACCCTGCCGGGATGTTTTTTTGCAGAAAGAACAGCATAGTTGAACTGGTCCCTGATATAGGACGGATCACCATTATCATAATTCAGCGTTACCAGTAAAAAATTGTCAGCCGCTGCCTGTTCTTCAAAAACACCATCATCACTGTGAATATGGATATGGGAATCAATTTTAAGTACCGACGGGAAATCTTCTTCCGTATAGTATCTTTCGCTGCATCCATAAATCATTGTCACCAGTAGCAAAAGCAAAAATGTTTTCATTCTCATTAGCTGCCTTGTTTTATTTCCTGTCCGGCCCCATGACGAACTCCAGGGTACTTCCATCCATTATTTCCTGGTGGGTGATATATGTCCGGTCAAGTTCCCTGCCGTTCAGAATTACCTTTTGAATATATTTATTCGTCACTGATGCATCGGGAGCCTTCATGGTAAAATATTTTCCCGGCGACACTTCCACCCTTGCATTGTTAACAAGGGGTGATCCGAACTGGTATTTCAGATCAGAAGGATTGACGGGATAAAATCCCAGTGCGCTGAATACATACCAGGCCGACATCTGGCCGCAATCCTCATTTCCGCATAATCCGTCCGGCGCATTGGTGTACATAGTGGTCTGTATCTGACGGTTCAGCTCCTGCGTCCTCCAGGGCCTGCCGGCATAGTTGAAAAGGAAAATGGTATGATGTCCCGGTTCATTCCCGTGGGCATAGGCACCAATGAGTCCTGAAATGTCGGGGGAAGCTTCATCACCGCTGACGCCTTCCTCTACGAGGAAAAGCTTTTCCAGCTTGTCGGCAAAGGGTTCACTGCCACCCAGCAGTCCGATGAGTCCTTCAACATTATGAGGAACAAGCCAGAGATACTGCCAGGCATTGCCTTCAGTATAATCGCTTCCTTCATGCTGTGAATATATCGGGTCGAAAGGGGTTGTCCACTCACCGCTGCTTAATTTTCCACGCATAAAGCCGGTCTCGGGATCATAATAATTCCTGTAATTCTCGGAGCGTTTAAGGAAATAGTCAGCATCTTCGTCTTTTCCCAGTTTCCGGGCAACAGCAGCCACCGCCCAGTCATCTATCGCAATTTCCATGGCCTTTGCCACACTCTGTTCCACCTTGTCGGCAGGAATAAATCCGAGCCTGTCATAATACCCCATCCCGTCACGGTCATAAAGTGATGAGGCTTTCATTGCCTCGAAGGCATACTCCCTGTCAAAATCGCCGATATCCTTCAGAATTGCTTCAGCAATCACGGATATTGCATGGTTGCCCACCATACAGAAAGTCTCGTTGCCGTGCAGCTCCCATACAGGAAGCAGTTTATCCTGACTGTAATGATCCAGCATCGATTTCACCATATCGTTTACACGATCCTGCTGAAAAAGTGTGTAAAGCGGATGCAGTGCCCTGTAGGTATCCCACAAGGAAAAGACAGTATATCTGTTGTAGTCTTCAGCAAGCATAGTGTTGCCCCTGGTACCCTTGAATTCACCGTTGATATCGGAAAAGAGTGCAGGTGCAACCATCGTATGATAAAGAGCCGTATAAAAGACTGTTTTAAGGTCATTATCCGGTGTGCTGATAATTATTTTTGAAAGTTCCTTTTCCCATGCATCGGAAGCATCCTGTTTCACCCTGTCAAATTCCCATCCGGGCAGTGATGAATCCAGGTTGGCAAGTGCATTCTGTACACTGACAGAAGAAATACCAACTTTTACCAGCAGCTCCCTGTCTCTGAATCTAAAATATCCTGCTGTCCTTGCCTTACCGCCCGCAGTGCCGGTTTCGGAAAAAACAACCGGCTGCGAGAATCTTGCAGCAAACCACACGTGCTGATCATCCGCCCATCCCTTTGACAGTCTCATTCCCGTAACCAGGGTACTGTCATCCAGGGTCAGTGATGTTTCATACGGTTCATCCCAGTTGATGGCAAAACCAAGATTAATAATCAGTCCGGGCTCAGTGCCTGCAGGAAAAGTATAACGATGTAATCCGGCCCTTTCGGTAACAGTGAACTCGGCTTCGATCCCGCTTTCCATTGTCACTGAATAATAACCCGGTCTGGCAGATTCGTTTTCGTGCCTGAACTTTCCGGCATAGCGTGCAACAAAATCCTTGTTCTCTTCATTCTTCAGGAAGACAACCTCAGAGCCTACGGGCAGAAAGGATATATCAGCAAGGTCTCCTATTCCCGTTCCGCTCAGATGAAGATGACTGAATCCCGCAATGACCGAATCAGAATAATGATATCCCGAACACCAGTCCCAGCCTTCGGTGCCGTTATCCGGACTAAGCTGTATCTGTCCATGGGGCCATGTCGCCCCCGGATATGTATGTCCGTGGTAATCAGTTCCTATAAAAGGATTCACAAAATCTGTAAGTCTTTCCCCGTCATATTTTTCGGCTGACGGTCTGCCACAGGAGGCCAGAAATAGTATGGCCATCAGAATAGATGAATATCTTAACATATTTAATGTGAAAAAGATTTTACAGGGGCATTACTACATAATCGGCTTCATTCAGGAAATCGAGGCTCACCTTGCAGCTTGTAAACTGATCGAAATTATAATGCTCAACCTCAACAATTCCGTATTTCATTCCCGAGACATCCCTTGCTGCCCAGATGGATTCAAAATCCATCATTCCGCTGGCACCGATTTCTTCCTTGTCCTTGATATGCCACAGTTCGAAACGGCCGGGATAATCATTGAAATAATCCACAGGATTTTTTCCTCCGACAACACACCAGTACAGGTCAATCTGGAACATTACTTTCCCGGGATCGGTATTCTGAAGCATGAAATCGTACATTATGGTATCACCGTGTGTGGTTGAAAACTCCCTGTCGTGATTGTGATATCCGAAACGGATTCCCTTCTCGTTGCACATGGCACCCACTTCATTAAAATAGTCACACCATGCCTTCAGGCCTGCAATACTTTCATAGGCTGAGCGTCCCATGGAAGGCTGAACAATGAATTTCGCACCTGCTTCAACATGCGCATCAATACATCTGTCCCACCATGCCATGGTTTCTGCATAGTTATCCTCATCGGGAAGCTGACGGCCGGTGTGTGAACTGAGTATAAGCAGACCGTTTCCCTCGCAGAGAGCCCTGAATTCCGAAGGTTCCATACCATAAAATTTCCCGTCGCCGTAACCTGCCGCTTCAACAAAGGTATATCCCATTTTCCCTACCTTTTCAACAGCTCCCGGAACATCATTCCTTATTGAGTCGCGGACAGAATAAAGCTGCAGGCCGATATTCTTACCCTGCTTACTGTTACTGCTGCAGGAAGTAAAGATGCCTGAAATGGAGCCTGCCACGGCAAGCATGATCAAAATGGCAATCAGATTAGTCTTTTTCATTTCTTTAAATTTTAAGTTTGTTGAAATATACTAATTTATTTTCACGTGAGATCATTATAATCAATGAACAGACAGGGATCTGAATACTTCTTTTATACTATGCAGACCCTTCAGTGCGTGAGCCGGCTGTTTTCCCTCCCTGCCGAAAACCAGCAGGGCGTCATATTTCTCGACAGTCACTTTTGATTCATCAATATTGCCCTGTTTATCCCTGACCGCCTTAAGGTTCAGTCCTAGATGACGGGCCATGAAATCATACACCGGCATTCTCTTCGACACACCATAATCATGACCTTCATCAGACAGGTGAATATTTTCAACATTTTCCTGTTTGCCGTAAAGTCCGTATATCTTTTGAAGATAAGGAAATTCTATCTCCGGATTATGGGCCGTCCAGTCCTGTCCGTCCGAAATAAGCATCAGCGGGCGCGGTGAAGCCATCGCAGCTATTTCAACATTGTTTGTCATCAAAGGGGTACAGGAATGGACAGGCAATCCGCTTTCACAGGCACACCCTCCCTGGAAATAGCTGGATACCATTACCACCGGAATGCTGACAGTCACCCTGTCGTCGAGGGCCGTAAGGAGGAATGTCTGCGTACCTCCGCCGGATGCCCCGGTTATGCCTGTTCTGCCGGCATCAACATAGGGAAGAGATATAAGAAAATCCATCACCCTTATCGAATTATAGGTCTGCATAACCAATGAAAAAGAGGTTCCGTGATCATCAGGACTTATCTGAAGCAGGGATTCCCCGTAGCCAAACATTTCGTAGCTGAACACCACCGCTCCCATCCTGGCAAGCATTGCACATCTTATCTGCTGATCGGGGCGGTAACGGCCGTTCTCGTTAAGATCCTCACCGCTGAAATGTCCGTGTGGCGACAATATTGCCGGAAATGGCCCCTTGCCTTTTGCAGGACGGTAAAGTGATCCGCACAGCCAGAATCCGGGGATAGTTTCAATACCTACATTTTCAACAGTGTAGCCGTCAAACTTACGTTTTGAAGTGTATATGGGATTGAGAGCTTTTTTCTCCGGCATGGGGGAAAGACCAAGCTGTTCAAGAATACATTTTCTGAGCTCAGTCTTGCGGGCTTCCCAGCTCTGAAGGCCGGGATAGCTTGACAAAAGTTTTTCAAGATGTTTCCTGCCCTCTTCAGGACTTCTCTGATAGTAGGAAAACCTGCTGATCTGCCAGGTCCTGTCAGCTGTCTTCTGATAAACCAGATCAAGCGGCAGGAGAATATGGGCAAGGGTCTCCTCCGTATCCATCCTGTAGCGCCACGTGGCATAGCTGACCTCTAGATCTTTTACAAGATCTTCACTGTACTGAAGTTTTATATCATATCTTTTTTCAACATCAGTCAGCACCTCCTTCAGGGGTTTCCGGAAAACATCCT
>JAAYKX010000139.1 GCA_012522155.1 Bacteroidales bacterium | reverse complement strand
TCCGGTTTAAGGGAAGGGAAATGATTTAAGTATTTGACATGAAATATTCACCTGAAGATATCATTGCACAGAAGATCCTTATTCTTGACGGGGCTATGGGAACCATGATACAGAAGCAGGATCTGAATGAGGATTCCTACAGGGGATCCCTGTTCGGGGATCATCCGCTACCCCTGAAGGGAAACTATGATATTCTGAATATTACCTGTCCTGATGTAATAAGGAAGATTCATACCGCTTACCTTGAAGCGGGAGCCGATATAATAAGTACAAACACCTTCAACGCGAATGCCGTTTCACAGGCGGATTATAAGATGGAGGATCAGGTGTACAGGATGAATCTTGAGGCTGCACACCTTGCCGGGGAAGCTGTATCCCTGTTTGAGAAATCCGGCGGTTCCGGCAGCCGTTTCGTCGCCGGGGCTATCGGACCTACCAACCGAACAGCTTCAATGTCGTCGGATGTCAATGACCCGGGGGCACGGCAGATCACCTTTGATGAACTGGCCGAGGCCTATTCGGAACAGGTGAGGGGACTGATTGACGGCGGAGTTGATATTCTACTCATTGAGACTGTCTTTGACGTGCTGAACTGTAAGGCGGCCCTGTACGGAATAAGTAATATTTTTGAGGAGAGGGGAATAAGTCTTCCGGTAATGGTTTCGGGAACGATCACCGATGCAAGCGGGCGCACACTCACCGGTCAGACCCTTGAGGCATTCCTCGTTTCGGTATCCCATTTCCCCCTGTTCAGTGTCGGGCTTAATTGCGCCCTCGGGGCAGAGCAGCTGAGGCCCTTTGTTCAGGAACTATCGGGGAAAACAGATTTTTATGTGTCTGCCCATCCGAATGCCGGACTGCCTGATCAGTTCGGACAATATAATCAGTCGGCTGAACATATGGCCATGGTCACGGAAGATTTTATGAAGGAGGGCTGGGTTAATATTATTGGAGGATGCTGCGGAACCACTCCCCTTCATATACGTAAAATTGCGGAATCTGCGAAAAAATATCCTCCGAGGCAAAGACCTTTACTAAAGAAATATACCAGGCTCAGCGGACTGGAAGTGCTGACCATCACGCCTGAAGCCAATTTTGTGAATATCGGTGAGCGTACCAATGTGTAGGGTTCATCGAAATTTGCAAGACTGATAAGGGAGGAGAGATACAGTGAAGCTCTTGCCGTAGCAAGGAACCAGGTGGAGGGCGGAGCCCAGATAATAGACATCTGTATGGATGAAGCCATGCTCGACTCGGAGAGGGCAATGGTGAAGTTCGTGAACCTGATAATGTCGGAACCCGATATTGCAAGACTGCCGCTGATGATAGACTCCTCGAAATGGAGTGTGATCACTTCGGCACTGAAATGCATACAGGGCAAATCAGTTGTCAATTCCATCAGCCTGAAGGAAGGTGAAGAGGTGTTTCTCGGACATGCACGGGAAATAAGGAAGTTCGGAGCAGCAGCCGTCGTAATGCTTTTTGATGAAAAAGGGCAGGCCGGCAGCTATGAGAGGAAAATTGAAATAGCGGAGAGATCCTATCACCTGCTTGTTGACAAAGCAGGATTTCTTGCGGAAGATATATATTTTGATCCCAATGTGCTGGCGGTGGCAACAGGCATAGAGGAGCACAATAGTTATGCAGTCAGCTTCATCAGGGCAACAGCATGGATAAAGGAGAACCTTCCGCATGCCATGGTGAGCGGGGGGATCAGTAATCTGTCATTCTCATTCAGGGGAACGGACAGGGTGAGGGAGGCAATGCATTCGGTATTTCTTTACCATGCCATAAAAGCGGGTCTTGACATGGCGATAGTAAATCCCGGAATGTTACAGGTATACAGTGAGATAGAACCGGATTTGCTAAAGCTGACAGAGGATGTCATTCTTAACCGCAGGAAGGATGCCACGGAAAGACTGGTTAAGTTTGCAGAAGGTCTGGAGGACGAGGGAAGGAAGGAGGAAAAGAGTGATGAATGGAGAACCCTGCCGGTTATTGAACGGATAAGACATTCACTGGTAAGAGGACTGGATGAGTATATTGAAGAGGATGTGGAGGAGGCCCGGCCGCTTTTTGCAAGATCCATCGAACTGATTGAAGGCCCGCTTATGTCGGGAATGAATGAGGTGGGGGACCTTTTCGGTTCGGGTAAGATGTTTCTTCCCCAGGTGGTCAAAAGTGCCAGGGTCATGAAAAAGGCCGTCTCAAGACTAGAACCATATATTGAAGAAGAAAGCAGGGATGAGGGGAAAAGAAGTGCAGGTAAAATAGTTCTTGCAACGGTAAAAGGAGATGTTCACGACATAGGCAAGAATATTGCAGGTGTGGTCTTATCGTGTAACAGCTACGAAGTTACGGATCTGGGAGTGATGGTCCCTGCAGAGAGGATCATTGACACTGCCCTGGAGGAGGAGGCTGACTTTATCGGCTTGAGCGGACTGATAACACCTTCGCTTGAGGAGATGGTTCATGTGGCTGCGGAGATGGAAAGGCGGAAGCTGGGGATACCCCTGCTTATAGGAGGTGCCACCACTTCGGAGATACATACTGCGGTAAAAGTGGCTCCTCAGTATTCCGGTCCGGTAATCCATGTAAAGGATGCATCAAAGGCCGCCGGTATACTCTCCGCGCTTATGAAGGAAGACAGGGCGCAGTATGCTGCAGGGATCAGTGAGAGATATGCTGCCTTACGGAAGGAGCATACGGTGAAGCGCAGTGAGAGGAAGCTCCTTTCCCTTTCTGATGCCAGGAAAAACGGTCTGGTTAGCGACTGGAATTCCCAAAAGCCCTTCCTCCCGCTGAAGCCGGGATACAGGATAATTGATGATATTGATCTGAGTTTGCTGACGGAATATTTTGACTGGACATTCTTTTTTGTACAATGGAAACTTACGGGTAGATACCCTGCCATCCTGAATGACCCGGTCAAAGGTCCGGAAGCCGTAAAGCTGTATAATGATGCACAACGTTATCTGAAGGAGATCATTGAAAAGAAACTGATATCCGCAAAGGCAGTTTTCGGACTCTTTCCTGCAGGATCCGAGGGAGATGATGTGGCAGTACTAAGTGACAGGAAGGGCAGGGCCGTAACGACCCGGCTGAGGTTTCTGAGAAACCAGGGAGTAAAGGAAACAGATTATCCCAACCTTTGCCTGGCGGATTTCATAGCACCCCTTTCATCGGGTGTGGATGACAGCATTGGCATCTTTGTTGTCACAGCAGGTATTGATGAAAATAAATTTGGTGAATACAGGGAAGATGATTATGCTTCGATAATGATCCGGATGCTGAGTGACCGTTTTGCAGAGGCAACAGCGGAATGGCTTCATGAGAGAATAAGAAAGGAATACTGGGGCTATGCTGCCGATGAGGATCTGCCTCTTGCCGATCTGCTGGCAGTGAAGTACCGCGGGGTAAGACCCGCTCCGGGTTATCCTGCATGTCCGGACCACACCGAAAAGAGAGTGCTGTTTGATCTGCTTGATGCAGAAAATGCCATCGGTGCCGGACTGACAGAAAGTTTTGCCATGATTCCCGCATCTGCCGTAAGCGGATACATTTTTTCACATCCCGCTTCCACCTATTTCACTGTGGGAAGGATAGGAAGTGACCAGTTAAAGGATTATGCAACAAGAAAGAATATGAGTATTGATGAGGCAGCCCGGTGGCTTGCCCCTAATTTATGACAAATATATTTATGAGTGTTATTGAAAAAATAAAAAATGCCAAAGGGCCTTTGTTCACCTTTGAACTGCTGCCTCCTCTGAAAGGGCACAGCATTGAGCGTATCTATTCTGCAATTGACAGACTGATGGAGTTTGAACCCGCTTATATCAATTTTACATCGCACCGCAATGAAACGACCTACAGGGAAAGACCTGACGGATTTCTTGAAAAGAGGGTGACACGGCTCCGTCCGGGAACGATTGCACTTGCCGCTGCAGTGAAATACAAGTACAACATCACCGTGGTGCCCCATATCCTTTGCGGGGGATTCACCAGGGAGGAGACGGAAAATGTGCTGATAGAAATGAATTTCCTCGATATTGATGATGTCCTCGCTCTTCGGGGGGATCCGCAAAAAGGCAGCCGTGTCTTTATTCCCGAGACGGACGGACACAGGTATACCAGTGAACTGGTGGCACAGATAGTGGATATGAATAATGGAAAGTACCTGGAGGATACGCTCAGGGAGAAAACCCCGACAAATTTTTGTATAGGTGTTGCAGGATATCCTGAAAAGCACAGTGAGGCGCCGAATATGGAATCTGATATCATGAATCTCAGGAAGAAAATTGATGCCGGTGCGCAATATATCGTGACCCAGATGTTTTTTGACAATGAAAAATTTTTCAGGTTCAGGGATATGTGCAGGGATGCAGGCATCGATGTTCCGGTGATCCCGGGAATAAAGCCCGTCTCGGTCCTGCGCGACATAAAGCTGCTTCCCCAGACCTTTTTTATTGACCTGCCGAATGACCTGATGAAAGAAATGGAGAAATGTACCACTGATCATGAAGTCCGTGAAGTGGGCATTGAATGGTGCACCATGCAGTCAAGGGAACTGATAGGCAAGGGTGTTCCGGGAGTGCATTACTATACGCTTGGCTGTTCAGACGATATTGCAAGAATAGTTAAGGCTTCGTTCTAGAATCCGGATCATAGCGCACCGGGTTCCGGATATTGTTCCGGGACAGACTCACCGGGCCGTATTGTCCGTTACAGGGTTTGAAACACAGGTTACCGGGTTCCGGATATTGTTCCGGGCCAGACTCACCGGGCCGTATTGCATTTTGCGGGAAGTGAAAGACTCCTTTTAGATACCGAACTCATTCCGGATCCTCTCCACATAGTCGAGTTTTTCCCAGGCAAAAAACTCCACTTCCTTCATCCATCCTTTTTTGCCGTTGTTGTTGATGATACGTGGTACACTGCCGGGAACCTCATAATAAACCTCAACATTGCCGACATGTGGTTCTTTTCCGAAATGACCGTATGATGCAGTTTTCAGGAAGACGGGATTCTTCAGTCCCAGGCGCTCTATGATATAATATGGTCTCAGGTCGAAGAGTTTTTTGACCCGGGAAGCAATTTCCCTGTCGGTAAGTATTCTTCCGCTGTTGTCTTTCACCATGGCTGTTCCGAATGTGTTTATAAAAAAGCCTACCGGTTCAGCAATGCCTATTGCATAGGCAACCTGGATCAGTGCCTGGCTGCATACGCCGGCAGCTACCATGTTCTTGGCTATATGACGGGCGGCATAGGCTGCCGATCTGTCAACCTTTGAAGGATCCTTGCCCGAGAAGGCACCTCCGCCGTGTGCGCCATGACCGCCATAGGTGTCTGTAATGATCTTCCTTCCGGTAAGTCCCGTATCTCCGTGAGGACCTCCTATTACAAACTTGCCTGTGGGATTGACCAGGAGCCGGACATTATCCCCGAATAGTTTTTTTACGTTTTCAGGAAGAGATTCCTTTACTTTTGGAAAAAGATATTTCTTAAGGTCACTGGCAATCTGGTCCTGCATGGCTTTTTCAGCCTCTTTTTCCGAAGAGGGATTGTTTTCTGAAGACTTTATGAATTCATCATGCTGCGTGCTGATCACTATTGTATCTATCCTTACGGGCTTGTTGTCGTCGTCATATTCTACGGTTACCTGTGATTTTGAATCAGGACGGAGATATTTCATCACTTTCCCTTCATGACGGATTGCTGCCAGTTTTTCAAGAAGGCGGTGAGCGAGCTCAATGCTCAGAGGCATGTAATTGTCCATTTCGAGACAGGCATAACCGAACATCATGCCCTGGTCACCTGCACCCTGTTCCTCCGGCTTTTCACGGATAACGCCCTGTCTTATGTCGGCCGACTGTTCATGAATGGTGGAAATGACACCGCATGAATCAGAATCGAAACGGTATTCTGCCCTGGTATATCCGATATTACGGATGACCCCGCGGGCTGTTTCCTGAACATCAACCCATCCGGAAGTCTGTACCTCACCCCCGCAAACAACAAGTCCTGTCGTTACAAAAGTCTCACATGCCACCTTGGACTCACGGTCCCATTTCAGGAATTCATCAAGCAATGCATCCGAAATCTGATCGGCTACCTTGTCGGGATGACCTTCCGATACTGATTCTGAAGTAAATAAATAACTCATAGTTTTCAATTTTGAAATTATAAATATCCGGCCCACCCCGCCTGTCCGGTTGCGGTCCGCCCGGTTTATTTCAGCTTGTCCCGTCCGGTTATATCGTTCCGGCTCACCGGCGATTCCGATCCACCGATGATTCCGTTGCGGTCCGCCCGGTTTATTTTAATAACAACCGGGTCAGCTTCCGTTTTCTCCGGAGCACTTTGTTAAACAACGACTGGTGGATTGATTGGTTGATATGGGATTACAGAACAGAGGCATTTTAGCATTTTTTTCTGTGGTTGCAATCAGCGCAAATTTTTCCACCGGAAAATTGTATCGCAAAGAAAATAAAAGTAAGCGGAATAAAAAAATTATCTGCCTGTCAGTTGTCTGAAAATTTCTTCAAGATTGCTTTCCTCTTTC
>JAAYKX010000014.1 GCA_012522155.1 Bacteroidales bacterium | reverse complement strand
TCCACCCACTCGTTCCAGGCATTGATGGTAATCAGTTTAGGCTGATCCGGGTGACTGTCGGCATATTTTTTGGCTTTGGAAAGAAGAGCTGCAAAACTTTGGGGTGTGTTGTGATAATGAACCACATCACGAATGCCTTTATCCGGGAAACGTGGTGTATCGTCCCATCCGACAGACACACAAGGAAATACCGGCACCTCCAGGATAGAGTCCATCTGTTCCCGGATCCTGAGGGAGTTAGAGCCATAAACAAGATAATCCTCATCAAGCCCCCCCATATTGTACATCGCGACACTGTTGAAACCCATGGTTCTGACACTGTTGACAAAAATTCCTGCGGCTTCTTCCGACATAAGAGAACCGCCACCCTGGTTCCACTGAATATGCAGACCCGGAAATCCGGCCTTTTTAACTTCATCACGGAAATATTCCAGGCCTTTCCGGGCTTCTTCGAGACTGTTGTCAAAGCTTTCCACCAGTTTGCCTATACTGAATATGGAAAAGACCGGTTCACCGTTGATCTTGAAATAATTCGGCCTCTTAAAATACTGGTTAATAACCCTGTCCACGATGATCCGGAAATTTTCCCGGTCAACTTTGGCATCCCACAGAATATCTGTATTGTCTTTGTGCCGGTGAACATTCCAGTAATTGTATTTCACATCATGATTGGCCCACATGATGTAGAACTGCATTTTTTCGTTGTTTCCCGCACCAAGAAAACCATCATTGAGAGCGCTTTCCAGAAAGGGTCCTCCCTCGTACCAATACCAGTCGTAAACAAAAACATTGACGCCGTGATCAGTGGCTATATCTATCCATCTTTCAACCACTTTCGGATCGTTATCCGCTTCATAACCCCAAAGCGGCTGACGAGGCTGATAATGCCCGTCAAAACGCGGATTGCCCTTTTTAATCACCTCCCATTCACCGGTTCCTTCCGGCCATAGCATCTTCCTTCCCAGCGGGTCATCATGACACGAAGGCCAGATATAAGCTGCAACATAATAATCATTCTTTGACGGACTGTCTTCCATTTTACGCGACTGAACATCTGATGAGCATCCGTAAAAACAAATCAGGACGGTCAAAGCACTGAAATTCAAAATGAGATTTTTCATTTGCCTGGGTTTTGATCTGATTAATGTAATATAGCCAGATAAATTAAGATATTTAAAGCATATATATGCTTTAAATACTCAATTTATTTCATCCGCCACCTCCCGGAAGAAATTCAATCGCTGAAGGACGAACAATAACTCAGAACAAGAACCCCAGTGCCACCGAGGCTCTGGGTATCTGAACCGTCAGGCTGAAGCTGTCGTCCATATCCGTTTCCCTGGTATTCAGCCAGAAAGGGTAGAATAATCCGGAAAGAACAAAATGCTTCCCGGGCCGGTAGTTAAAACTTAAAACCGGACCGGCATCAATATATTGAACATATTTTATATTGCCTGTTACAGATATACCCTGCCTCAGATCAAGGCCGATACCAATGTCTGCCTTTTCCCATGGCCGGAAAAGATAAGATATATGGCCCCCGATCATCAGCATATCGTCTGGTCTGAAGCCTTCCGGGAATCCGTCAAAAAGCTCGGCATAGCCCTTTATGACGAACTCGAAATGCCTGGCACGAAGAAGCAGGCCAAAATAGGAATCGCCTGACATGTGAAAACCAAAACGGAGGGCTCCGTTATCTTCATCCTTCACCTGACTCCGGTCTGTATATACCGTTTGAAAACCATACCAAATTTCAGTTGAAAACCATACCACTTCTTAGTGCAACTCTTCGTTCATTTTTAATAAATGAACGAGGGATAAAAAATGATAAAGATGATTACAAAACAG
>JAAYKX010000138.1 GCA_012522155.1 Bacteroidales bacterium | reverse complement strand
GATACAGATATTATTGCAGGACATCCGGATTCAATTCAGCTGTACAGGGAACTGGTAAGAAATAAATATTTACAGGAAAAGAAAATCTGATATACTCATGATGAATCGGAAAACTTTTCTTACACTCGTCTCAGCGGCAGGAGGATCTGTATTATTACCGTCCTGTTCAGGCAGGGGAACTGCAGGAGCAGGAGCAGAAACCAGACCGGGAAAACGGATTGTATCCGGTCATCTCACCGCCGACATTATTATTGCAGGAGGAGGGCTCGGAGGCTGTGCCGCTGCCATTGCCGCATGCAGAAACGGACTGAAAGTCATTATGACCGAAGAAACCGACTGGATAGGAGGACAACTATCCCAGCAGGGAGTACCTCCCGATGAACATCAATGGATAGAAACACACGGAGCACCGGCTTCCTACCGGGAATTCAGAAACAGGGTAAGAGCATATTACAAGAGAAATTATCCCCTGACCCCGGATGCGCTCAGCAGAGACAACCTTAATCCGGGTGACGGTTCGGTTTCAAGATTATGTCATGAGCCCCGTGTTGCCGTCGCTGTGCTGACAGAAATGCTGGCTCCTTACATAAGCGCGGGCCGGCTCCTCCTTCTGACGGAATATAAAGTAAAAAAGGCAGACGTGGACGGAGACCGTGTCAGATCACTCGAAGCTCTTGATCTTAAAAACGGCAGATCTGTGATACTATCGGCACCCTGGTTTGTTGATGCAACAGAGTGCGGCGATCTTTTGCCCATCACCGGCACGGAATACGTAACAGGTACGGAATCGAAAAAAGAAACCGCTGAACTTCATGCTCCCGAAACCGGTAATCCCAAAAACAACCAGGCATTTACACTCTGTTTTGCAATGGATTACCAACCCGGAGTGAACAACATAGCCGATGCACCCGAACAATATGATTTCTGGAAAAATTATATCCCGCAAATGAATCCGCCATGGTCAGGCAAATTGCTCGATCTTAAATATTCCAATCCGCGTACACTCGAGCCGAAAGAGCTGGGTTTCCATCCTGAAGGAAAACCCACTGGTGATGCACTTAACCTGTGGACTTACAGGAGGATAATCAACAGGAACAATTTCCTGCCAGGCATTTATGAAGGAGATATAAGCATCGTCAACTGGCCCCAGAACGACTATTTTCCGGGAAATATCATCGACGTAAGTGATGAGGAATTTCGCAGGCATGTTGAAGCTGCAGAACAGCTGAACCTTTCCCTGTTTTACTGGCTTCAGACTGAAGCTCCAAGGCCTGACGGTGGTCAGGGATGGCCCGGACTGAGACTGAGAGGCGATATAATGGGAACCGGGAACGGCATGGCAAAATATCCCTACATCAGGGAATCCAGAAGGATTAAAGCTGTATTCACCGTCCTTGAAGAACATGTGGGTGCAGAAAACAGGAAACTGATCGCCGGAGAAGAAGAAGGAAAAAGATCTGCCATATTCCCCGACAGTGTCGGAACGGGTTATTACCATATTGATCTTCATCCCAGCAGTGAAGGTGACAACTATATTGATTTTGCTTCACTGCCGTTTCAGATACCCCTGGGAGCCCTGCTTCCACAACGGATAAACAATCTTTTTCCTGCAAACAAGAATATAGGAACCACTCATGTCACCAACGGATGCTACAGGCTTCACCCGGTTGAATGGAGCATAGGAGAAGCTGTTGGCTGTCTTGTTGCCTTCAGTGAAAATAAAAAGATCAGCGCCAAAGCTGTCAGGGAAAAAGAAGAACTACTGGAAGAGTTCCAGGCCCGGATCCGCAGCCAGGGACTG
>JAAYKX010000137.1 GCA_012522155.1 Bacteroidales bacterium | reverse complement strand
TCCTCATACCACTGACGACCCATTTCACTGCCTCCCCGGATATGGGCTATGGCATAAACAAAACCCCTGTCAAGGAGACTGATGATATTTGAACGGAATGACGGATTTGATGAGATGCCGTATGATCCGTAGGCATAAAGCAGCAAAGGTGCATTGCCGTCGCGGCTGAACCCCCGGCGGTAAACAAGCGATACCGGCACCTGTGTCCCGTCACCGGCTGTTGCCCAGAGCCGTTTCGATTCATAATTGCCCTTGTCAAATCCGCCCAAAACTTCGTCTTCCTTTAAAAGAGTCTTTGTCCGGGCAGACATGTCATAATCATATATGGAATTAGGTGTGGTAAGTGATGAATAGCTGTATCTCAGCATAGTAGTGCCGGCATTGGGATTAATGCTTATTCCTGCAGTATAGGTCTCTTCCCCGAAGTCGAGGTAATGTCCGGAATTGTTTTCAAGATCAATGATCCGCAGGTTTGAAAGACCTTTTATCCGTTCGTTTACAACAAGATAATCATTAAAGATCTCGAAATCTTCAAGAAGAATATCCGGGCGGTGCGGAATAATTTCCTTCCAGTAAGTCATGCCTGTCCTGTTCACGGGGCATGACATCAGCTTAAAATTTATTGCTCCGCCGGAGTTAGTCCAGATATAAAATCTATCATTCAGATGATCAATCGAATACAGGTGATCCTCTGCACGCGGTTCAAATATCACGGCATCTTTTCCCGGATCGGCCGCTTCCACCAGGCGAACCTCAGTGGCAAGTGTGTGGGATGAAACGATAATAATATATTTTTTACTCCTGCTTTTCCCCAGCTGAACGGAAAAAGTCTCATCTTCCTCGTGGAAAATGATTTTGTCTTCTGAAACCGGTGTTCCAAGCCGGTGCATCATTACAGTAGCCGCCCGGAGTGTTTCCGGATCCTTTCTTACATAAAGGAATGTTTTACTGTCACCGGCCCAAACAGCTGCTCCGCTGGTATTGTGAATAATGTCGGGAAGCAGTTCTCCGCTATCAAGGTCTTTGATCTGCAGGTTATACTGCCTGCGGCTGACATGGTCGGTGCCAAAGGCAAGAAGCCTGTTGTCCGGTGACACTGTTGTTCCTGCAATTCCCGTATAATCATGTCCCTCCGCAAGAAGATTCACATCAAGCATGACCACGGCTGAGTCTGTACCGGCTTTTTGCTTGTAATACACTGCATATTCCTTACCGGCAAAATATTTTGTATGGTAATAATAACCGTTATCAAGATAGGGAACAGTTTCATCATCTTCCCGGATACGTTCCCTTAGCTCACTGAAAAGTTTTTCCTGAAGGGATCCGGTATGCTTCATGACTGCTCCGGCATAGTCATTCTCTGCATTCAGCCAGGCAAGCACTCTGGCAGTCTGGTCATCAGGTGACACGGCATTTTTCTGATCATCGCTGAGGCGCATCCAGAAATAATTGTCAACACGCTCGTTTCCATTACTCTTAACAATATAAGGGATTTTTTCAGCCACCGGGGCCTGTGGTTCTTTACCACATGAAAACATAAGCATAATCAGCGCTGTATTAAAAAAATAAATTAGTTTTTTCATGAATGTAAACATTCTGTCAGTAGTGTTTGTTTGTTTTTTTCTGAATGCAATATAAAAAACGTTCCTGATAAAAAGATACTGATGAAAAAATGAGCCGGAAAATATAAGTGATTTACAGAACCCGCCGGCGTCATCCGGACAGGGTGTATCTTTTGGCAGTGTAACAGCTGCAATATACCTTTACGGCAAAATAAAACAAAGGCTTATGATATTGCGTAAAATCTTTGAAAAGGTCAGGACTTATGCTGTGATATCAGCCGGTCTGTTGTTATTGTCGATAGCATGGACCGCCTTTCTCCTGCCTCATCAGATATCGGGCAGCGGTGTTACGGGTATTGGTGCTATTGTCTTTTATGCCACCGGAATACCGATGGGATACACCTATTTTGCAATAAACGTGGTACTGATGGTTGT
>JAAYKX010000136.1 GCA_012522155.1 Bacteroidales bacterium | reverse complement strand
TGTAGAGAAGGGGATTCAGTGCATCTACCGGAAGCCTGTCGGCAGATGCAGTCAGATCAAGATGCCTGAGCTGCGGATTGTAGGAGCCTTTTACGTCGAGCATCCTTTTTCCGCTCAGATTATTTTCCGCACGTATTTCTGCCACCTTTCCCTCATTGTTCCATGCAGAGTTAAGGGTCAGCGTGCCATATTCACCTTTGAGTATTGAAAATCCGTTGATACGGAGATCTCCTTCGGCAAGAGGATTCCTGTATACATCTGTCAGAAGGATTTTTCCGCTCAGTTCGCCCTTGAGATCCAGTGATAATTTTTCACTGTTATCTTTTCCGCCGATAAGGGAGTTAAGCGGGGAGATGTCGATATTTTTAAATTCAAGCCTGAGACTGTCTTCCTGGTTTCTTGACAGGCTCCCGTCTATCAGGTAGTAACTGTTTTCGTTGTGTATCAGCAGTTTGTTAATATTCACCAGGTTTGAATCAAGAAGGATGGTAGAATGATTTATTTTCCACTGATTGTCCTGGTTGATGATATCGGATGAAGCAATGTCGATCAGCATTACCGGTCCTGTTTCCTCACCTGTTTCCTCTCCGGATCCCTTCATTGATGTTCCCCTGGCAGTAAAGCTTCCGGTGCCGGCTGACAGGGAGTCACTGTTGCCCCAGTTGAGCGAGAATATAAAATTGTCGGGTATTGTGCTGAAGTCTGCAGAAAAATCCTTCAGGTCAGAGTGACCGAGAAAATTGAGGGATGAGCTTCTGAGACCGCTTCCGAGAAGGAAGGGCGAATAATCAATGTCTATTATCAGGTCGTTGAAAGTGTTGCCTTTGAACACCAGGTCAGGGGAAAGAAGTTTTATATGTGCTGCCGTATCGGCAACTATTTCACCTGTAATGGTACTTTTATCAGCAATAAGCAGTCCTGTGCGGAAAAAACTGTTGAACTTATCGGTGTTTTTGAAATTGACAACAAATGAAAGCGTGTCCCTGACAAAGCCGGTCTGCGTTTCCGGCCTGTCATACCTGGAGGGCATCAGTCCGGCTTTTGCAGAACCGATAAATGACATTAGTCCTGCAGGATTAAAGTAACCTGCCAGGTCAGCATCCACGTAATCGGTTCTCAGGCTTATTGAGGGCTGCCTGTTATCCATGAATGACCTGAGGGAGAAATCGTACATTTCAAGAGTATTGCCATATTTCCTGAGGCTTGAATTAAGAAGCTTCACTTCCCCTTCGAGGTTTTCGTCAATCTTTCCCCTGAAATTTGCTGTAAGAAGCATTGAAGCCGATGATGTGCTGTCAGACCTGTCAAGGTGAAGCCTGTAGAGATCGGCTTTGGCAAGGTTAAGAGTAAAATCAAATTCCGGAAGTTCCCTGCTGAAAATCAGCATTCCCAGCATATCCAGTTTAATATTGTCATCTGCAATCTTTATGCTGCCATCCCATGTCTTGTCGTTGATTATCCCGTTAAGGGAAATATTCCTGTATTTATAGTTGTTAATCTCAACAC
>JAAYKX010000135.1 GCA_012522155.1 Bacteroidales bacterium | reverse complement strand
AGGTTGATGCATCGGGACATGAGTTAAGCTACCAGTGGATGAAGGACGAGAAAAATCTGCCGGGCAACGGTGAACCAGATCTGCGGCTCATAAATACAAACGCTTCGGATATAGGTCTTTATCAGGTGCTCGTAAGGGGTTCGTGCGGCACGGAAATCAGCGGCAAGGCATATCTGTATGTAAGGCAGGAGGATTTTTCCGCCGGTCACGGAATAATCGTATGGCCAACCATTACTGAAGGTGTGATAAATGCAGCCGTTGATTCGGATGAATCTTACAATATCGGCATTTACAGTTATACCGGTAAAAAGATCAGGGAGTTAAGTAACTGCCGTTACAATACTGTCATTTATATGAATAATTATCCTTCCGGGATTTATATTATAAACATATACAACAGGCATTTCAGATGGAGTCAGAAATTCATAAGGAAATAAATTTGTTGTACATTTAACATGCCTTTGATAATTGAATTTCTCTGACGGGAAATAAAATACTGTACTGGATCGGGATATCCGGATTTGTCCGGGAGTCGGTTCCGGGTGAAATACAGCAAGGGAAGCCGGATCAGTCACATGGATTTCAAAATAATATATTGACATACCAGTAATTTAAATCTAATATTCATCATGAAAACTGACAGGAGAACATTTATCAGAACAGGAGCTATGGCATTTGCAGGTACTGCACTAATGGGCAGTGAGGCTTTTGCGGCTCCCAAAAGGAAGGGCATGGTAGGTTTGCAGCTTTATTCCATCCGTGCCGCAATGGCAAAGGATCCGCTGGGATCACTCAGGCAGCTTGCAGACATGGGTTATGTATATGTTGAGCATGCCAACTATATTAAACGCAAATTTTACGGATATACTCCATCCGAATTCAGGAAGATACTTGATGACCTGGGCCTGAAAATGATCAGCGGTCATACCGTAATGGGCCGTCATCACTGGGATGAGTCGAAGCAGGATTTTTCCGACAGCTGGAAATATACCGTGGACGATGCCGCCGTACTGGGACAGCAATATGTGGTGAGTCCTTCAATGGACAACAGTATGAGGAACAACTACGACGATTTCAGGAAATATATGGACGTATTCAACAGGTGCGGTGAGCTGTGCAGGAAGCAGGGAATGAAGTTCGGCTATCACAATCACGATTTTGAGTTCAGTGAAAGGCTTAACAATGAAAAGCTTTTTGATATAATGATGAGGAGTATTGATCCTGATCTTGTGGTTATTCAGCTTGATATCGGCAATCTGTACAACGGGGGTGCGGTTGCTCTCGATGTTGTAAGACAATATCCGGGAAGGTTTGAGAACATACATGTAAAGGATGAAATAGAATCAGACGGCGGCAGGGATAAATATGAAAGCTGTGTTCTGGGTGAAGGCATAGTCAATACCCGGAAGGTAACCAGGCTGGCTACCAGGATCGGCGGAACGAAAGTATATATCATTGAACAGGAATCATATCAGGGCAGGGATCCCATGGACTGTATGAGGGAAAATCTTGCCGTTATGCGGAAATGGGGATATTGATATTCGGTTTTCCCGTGTTCCGGGATAATTTCCTGACAAGGATCCAGATACCTGACAGCTGAGGGGGTCTTACCAGGAGTCTGAGAATACTTTTTTTTTCATCATCCGTGATGAGCTCCGAGTTGTTTGCGTATTCCCTGCTGAATTCCAGGATGGCTTCCGAGTCATCGGGTCTGAGTCTGCAGCAGCTTCCAACCACTCCGGTGAACATGGTATCTATATTGTAGTATTCATCCGTCACTTTATTGACCAGTCCGGGGGGAATGATCTTTTTAAGGAAACCGCCATGGGGAGACATTTTGATTATCAGCCTGTTCAGAGTCTTCTGGTCCATCAGCATGGGAGGGAAGGTGTCAAAGAACCACAGTTCATTTTTATGAACACAGTAGTTTCTCAGTGTAGGATGAAACCCGATATCTATGTCTTTGTTCTTTTTTTCCCTGAACCGGAGCATTTCGTCAAAAACCATGATACAAAGGCGTTTTACCCCATCCAGATCCTCACTGATAATCCGGTTTCGCAATAATTCATCATCCCTGAATGAATCCTGGATTATTACAAGCTGATGTTTTCCCTTTGTCTTTCTTGACAGAATTATTGTTTCCGGAACTTTTATTCCCGCATGTCTGAGTTCCCTGATATAATCATTGTGGTTACCGATGATGCGGGAGATATACTTCTGCTTGTTCACGGGGAAATATAATTTTATGAAAAGGGCTCTGTCGCCGTGATAAACCCGGAATGGTTTTGAGAAATAACCCAGAACCGAGGATTTTTCCCCCGATTCAATATTTTCAAGGATTGTACTGATCTCTTCCTTTGTTAATGAATTCATGACAATAATACAGGCAAAATATTTTGATAATTTTATAAATTGCTGATGTTAAGTGGTCTGCGATAAACAGTCTTTTTATATTTCACAGCCGGATAACCAAGGCATACAGCAGTGAGTATCTGGTCTTTGCTGCTGAGCCGGGCCAGCTTCCTCAGCGACTTAATCCTGTTTGCAAGTTCTACAAAATAACCGTTCATCAGAGTGCCAACTCCCAGGGTCCCGGCAGCCAGATCAATGGTGTTTGCTGCAATGCCGGCATCCCACTGCGGAATGCGAAAATACTTCTCTTCAGTATATATTATAAGCAGGCATGGAGCGCTTCTCAGGAATGTATCGACCCCGTCTTCAAAAAATAGTTTTACCAGTCTTGAAGCACTGCTTTTACTTCTGTCCTTCACAAAATATCTGACAGGAAAGCTTGTGGAAAGTTTCAGGACCATTCTCATTTTTGAGGCCATCTCAGTCTTTATTTCCAGCAGGATCTTTTCATCCGTGATGAATTTATATTTAAGCAGCTGTTTGTTTGATCCCGACGGAATATATCTGGCCACTTCCATTAGTTTATCGATATGTTCCTGCTTCAGTGGTGTTTTTCTGTAATTCCTGATGCTTCTCCTGTTTTTTACCAGGTTTGAGAACTGTTCATAGGAAATGTCCGGATCAGTCACGGCAGTATAGGCATTCATGTCAACCCTGGTATTGACGATGGCATTTACAGGGCAAATGGCAATGCAGTGTCCGCAGTCATTACATCCGGCTTCGACCAGTTTTACGGGCTTTTTGTCTTCAGCGATGATTATCCGCCTTGAACCGCAGACCCTGCTGCATAAGTCGCATCTTGTGCATAATTCATAGTCGATCCTGATGTTCATATAATGATAAGAGCTTTTTTAAAGCTCAAAATTAGTCAAAGTCCGGTGTTATACAATAAACACTGAATCATTTTCAGGCTGCTTTCCGCTTCCGTATTTCCGGTTCCCGAATATTCTGAATCGGGACGGTTAATTGTTTTCTGCCGAAAAAGCTTTATTTTTAATTAGCTCAATCTGATAAGCTAATCAGACATCAGACCGGCATATCAGATTGTTTTCCGCAGGGATCACGGTTTGCTCAATCGGTATTAAATTCTTATATTATGCATAATTATATGTCAATCCTGAAAATCCATGGTCTGTCATTTTTATTTATCCTGCTCCTTTTTTCCTGCAGGAATCATCAGACAACAGAATCCTCCCTGACAGATATTTTTCCGCATGTTGCCGATACAGCCGGACAAAAGGCCGAACTGGAAAAAATACTGGCTTGGCTTCCTCCCGACCGGACAACAAACGGACGTGTTTCTTTCCTGGATGAAACATTCACTGACTGGCTGGAAAGAACAGGTGAACTTCCCCCTGAATTTGACAAAATGCCCTCAGTACCCTTCCTTCCCGATCCGCTGATACTGGATGAAGGCGGCAGGAACATTCCTGTTAAAACGAAGAGTCAGTGGAAGGAAAAGCGGGAATGGATGAAAAAGCAGCTGGAATATTATATTACCGGAACGTATCCGCCTCAGCCTGAAAACATGAAATCTGTCATAGTAAGTGAAAAGAAGGATAAAGAAACAGTTTTACAGATAATTGAACTCACTTTCGGACCGGATAACCGGGCGAAACTGACACTTGAGCTTATGATACCACCGGGAGAAGGGCCTTTTCCCGTATTCCTTACACAGTGGAACCACCGGGAATGGGCTCAGATAGCTGTAAGGCGCGGCTATATCGGATGTGTTTATGCCGGGGCAGATTCAAAAGATGACACGGAGGAGTATTCCGAAATATGGGCGGGCCGCTATGATTTCACAAGACTGATGCGCAGAGCCTACGGAGCTTCCAGGGCAATTGACTACCTGTACACGCTCCCCTTTGTTGACAGGGACAAAATCGGGATTTCAGGCCATTCCAGAAATGGCAAGCTTTCTCTTATAGCTGCAGCATTTGATGAAAGAATCGGAGCCTGTATCCCAAGCAGCGGAGGAACCGGTGCTGAGGTACCCTGGCGTTTTTGTTCCTGTAATTATGATGTTGAGGATATTGCACTTCTGGCATGTGCCCAGCCTGCATGGCTTCATCCGCGCCTCAGGTTCTTTACCGGCCGTGAAAACAAACTGCCCGTTGACCAGAATCTTTTTATGGCCCTTGTCGCACCCCGGGGACTGATGTTAACCACGGCAATAAGTGAAGGGGCAAGCAATCCCTGGGGTATTGAGCAGGCTTATCATGCCACAGGAAAAGTATATGAGTTTCTGGGGGCGCCGGATAATCTGGCAGTCAGGTCACGTTATGGTCTGCATAGCATCTGTGCAAGGGATATGGAAGATTACATGGATTTTTTTGACTACGTCTTTAAAAGGAGCAGTCATAAACCTGAAAACCGCCTTTTTTACAACTATTCATTCGAAGACTGGTGCAGGCTGAGCGGCGTGAAAATCAATCCCCGGAACTTTCCGCCCGGGGGTATTGAGGATTTACTGACAGATACCGGAAATAAAACTATCAGCAGTATTGGTAAATGGGAATCCAAAAGAGAGGGAATAAGGAAATCCATACAATGGCTGTCAGGAGAAGAACCTCCCGGAGTCACCAATCCCGGTCCCGGGAGTTTGAGCAGGGGAGGCCGGGGTGAAAGCAATTTCGGCTCATTCCTGCAACGGCCCGGAGCAACAGCTGATATGGGGGTAATGGCAATATCTCCTTACAATGGTTTTGGTGATCAGTTGTTCGGATACCTGTACTATCCCCTTGATAAAAACGGGAATCCAAAAAACAATAATCTTCCGGTTGTTATATATCTGCATGAATATGATTATTCAAAAGGATTTAATTCATATCATCAGATTGATTCATTCTTCAGATTACTTTGTGAAAAGGGCTATGCCGTATTCGCCTTTGACATGATTGGTTTTGGAAACCGTATTGAAGAGGGAACGCGCTTTTATCACAGGTATCCGCGCTGGTCCATAATGGGCAAAATGATAGCTGATACAAGAGGCGCTGTTGATGCTTTGGCTAATCTGGATTTCACAGACAGTTCAGGAATATATGTTGCCGGTTATTCTCTCGGAGCAACAGTGGCTTTGCATTCCGCCGCACTGGATGAACGTATTGCAGGTGTGGTTTCTGTTGCCGGATTCACACCAATGCGACTGAATACGCCCGACAGGGGAACCGAAGGAATAAAGGCATATTCACATCTGCACGGTTTGTTGCCGGGACTCGGATATTTCACCGGCAATGAATCCCGTATACCTTATGATTACCATGAAGTACTGGCTGCCATAGCCCCAAGACCTGTTCTGATTATTGCACCTTTACAGGATAAGGATGCTCATTGGGAAGATGTGCAGAGATGTGTTAAACAGGCCGGAAAAATATATTCCCTTTATGATGCTTCCGGAAATATTGAGATATTTTCACCGGATGATTACAGCAGGTTTTCTGAAGAAATGCGTGATTCCACCTGTTCCTGGCTGCTGAAAAGGCAGATTTCCCACAGCCACTGAATCAACATAAGTTGCACCTGCCTGTTCAATCTCGTCTTTAATGGCACCTGTACCTGTAAGAACAAGACTTTTCAGCAGGTCAGCCGTAACAAGAACCCGGGAACCATGGCAGATTGATAAAACTAAAATATTTGAAAATGGATTTTATGCACCGGAGTTATTCCGGATATTTCAGTGCCAGTATTTCGTTGACCGGGTTGCGCAAATCATTAGTTGATATGCGGTTGCCACTGAGTGTAATATGGTAGCGGAGATTCTTTAAAAAGCTGATACCCGATACGGCCCAGTCATCTGAGGTCTTGTCCCGGAAAATCATTTTCTGATTGTTCAGTTTTTCAATTCGCAGCCACTCTTTTTCATTTTTTTCCGAGTAGTCGCTTTCCAGCATCCGGTACACTTCATTGATGTGCTGAAAGCCGGTGTAACCAGCCCCATCTATGATGGTAAGTGTTATATGCCGGTTCAGATTGCTGGTTTCACTTTCGTGGCAGTAACTGCCAATGGCCCCGTTGGTACCCGGGTTGTCGCTTATGAGAATCAGCGGAAATTCTCCCAGCTTTTCCGGAAACAGTTTGTACAATTCATCTTTATCCAAAGGGGTTTTTTCGGCCAGTACCTGCTGCCAGTTCTTGTCATGATCCTGTTTTTCAGAATTTTCAGTCATGCTATTTTCGGAACCGGTATTATTTTGTGAACCTGCACTGCAGCCCCATACCAGAAGCAGCATCCAGAAAACAGACAAGAATATCTTTTTGTTTTTCATTGTTTTCATTTTGTATGAATGATCAGTTCGGCAGGCTCAAAGGCCAGACATTCCATGGTTCCACTGGTATTTTTGCTTTTTTTGTTCTTTTTGTCGTGCATTTCCATGTACATCATCAGTCCGTTTTCATATTCTTTTGCAGTAGCCTGCATGGCTGGCGGCATATTAGCCCGTTCACTTTTAAATAATTTCCCAAAACCTGCTTCCATTTCGGGAGCAATGTAAATAATGAATCTGTAGTCGTCGTTTTCCATTTTTCTGCCGACACAGTTGTATCCCAGAAACTCCCGGTCAGGCAATTCGCTAAAAGTATAATCATTGTAAATATCCATATCATCGTCAAAAGCTTCAGCGGTATCCAATTCTGTAGCAATGGGCATATCGTTTATAAATGTCAGCAATACATTGTTCCCTTCATCGAATACCATTGTCATGTCTATGCCTGCATCTATTTTTGTCCCCATGTATGATTCATTGGGGTTAAGGTAATAGTCAAAATCGATGTCACCTTCAGTAGTGCTCATTTTCAGCCGGTACAGATAGGTAAAATGATAAGCATCGGGCAGGTTTGACATATCAACTTTTTTCCCTGTCGGGTTAGCCAGCTGGCTTAAATCGGGATTGAGCAGTTTGTCCATGACATGGCCAGTTTTTTCGGCTGCTTTATCGGTGACTTTGTCAATTATTACGTCCTTACTACGCTCAATGGCACGGTTTCGAATTTCTCTCATAAATTGCGCATTTGCCGCTTCCATTCCTGAAAAGAAAATAACCAGTGCTGCAATAAAAATTTTTAAAGTATTCATTATTAGAAAATTATTTTATTCTTAAGGTTCATTAACTGTAAAAGTGAAAGTTGCCGGAGTGATCTTTCCGCGAGGCACAACTTCTCTATTTTGACTACTCACCCAGGTTGCCGCGGGTATCATTTCGAGGATTACTTCATATCTTCCTGTTGGAAGGTGATAATCCTGGGATTTCCGTTTTGAAATTGGCATTTTCGATACATTTCCCTGTAATACTGAAACAAGATCAAATGTTTCAACAGGGATAAAAATATCACCAGGGAGGAAGGGCCATTTTGTGCGTGTGGTGGAAGAAATGGTTCGGCCATCGCGTTTTACAGTTGTTTTTACATCGAATAGTACAATGTCTTTTCTATTAATACCGGATGCTTTGTATGAAAAATTAATTTTGTATTTGCCGTCCCTGAAGCTTTTATACAAGTCAGCCGGTTGGCTTTCTTTAATTTTTCCATCGCGCGGGAAACCAGTAACCGATAATTTTCCCTCAAACGTCTGTGCAGAGATTATTCCGGTAAATAGTAAAAACAGGACTCCAAACAATCCGAATCTTAAATTTCCAGATATAGACCTTGGCCATCTGGCCGTTCTTACAAATAAAACATCTTCTTTTTTCATAATTTTTTGGTTTATAGTTAATTAATTTTAAAAATTAATGTTTCTCTATTATATACAGCTCACCTTCTGAAACGATTAAAGCTTTATTGCCAGGCTTTAAAAGACTCTGGCCATTTTAACAAGAAAAGAACCTTCGGTTAATGTCACTCTGTCTTTCGTAATCGGATTGATAAGTGTGCCTGCAAATGTTCCTTTCGCCTCTTTATCGGAGAGATGGGTTATCGTTAGTATGGAGTGGGCCTCGTCAGGGTCGGTGACATAACTGTCAGGCGGATTACTGTCGCCCTGATCTTTCACATAAGCAATGATTACTCCCAAAGTATAGTTGTCATATTTTTCAAGGCCTGAATACGTTCCGGTACTCACCGGATTTTCATCTTCCAGAACAATTGTAATGACTTCATCCGGGCTGCTTCCCCATAACCCAAAGCTGTAATTGTGAATGGACGGTCCGGCTGTTCCTTCAACAACATCTTCGCTGGTAAATTCTACCCATTGTCCGTCAATTTTGACTTTCAAAAAGTAATTTCCGTTTCCGTTTCCGTTTCCTTCTTCCTCTGTTTCATTTTTGCTGCACCCGGCCAAAGCTCCTATCAGCATCAGAAAAATTAAAATCTGAGAGGCCGGTTTGAAAACATCGTTTAATCTGAGTTTTAAAATGTCCATATACATAAAATTTGGAATTTGTGGTTTTTAATAAAAATAACTTGCTATCCGGGGTATTGGAGGATTCTCTGAGGGATTTGCAGTTTTCACTTTATCGGGAAATGCAGTTCTCATATCGGGATCGCCTTTGTTATACCCGGTTGTTTTTCCACTGCAGCTTTGCGCCTCTACGGAAATACCAAGTGCCGCCTGAATTATTAAAAATGAAATCACTTTCATTTAAACTGTTTCTGTAATTGTTTTACAATTAAAATATTCTTCTATTAGGAATTACGGGTCTTAATATCCGCTAAAGATATGTCTGCATTTACAGTATGCAAGCTTCAATGAGTGGGTGGTTGTAATTTGATGGCGAAAGCTACGGTTGGATGAGCTATTAAGATTTTGGGAAAGGAGAAAATCTGATTAATAGTTTTTCTGAAAGTGTTTTAAAATTTCATTCCGGCTGTTTCGTGATACCGGAACAATACTACCGTTGGTCATCAGTAATTCGCCTCCTTCACGTTTTAAATATTTTTTGGCATGCTGAAAATTTATCAGATATGATCTGTGTATTCTCAAAAAATGGATTGAAGGAAGATTTGTTTCGAAATGTTTAAGGGTTTTGCTTGCTACAATTTTACGGTTTCCGGTAAGGTAAAGCTCACAGTAATTATTGTCTGATTTACAATAAATAATTTCGTTCCAGGGAACGAGTTCAATTCCGTCGGCATCGGAAACGGGAATTTTTCCGGAAATGATTTTTTCGTTTTCCTGTTTTCGTTTTCCTGTTTTCGTTTTTTTTATAATTTGCTGTAAATCATCAGTCTGAACCGGTTTTAAAAAATATCCGCTAACATTGGTTTCCACTGCTTTAGCTGCATATTCCTGATGTGCAGTGGTAAACACAATGTGGGTTGGAACGTCGTGCATCAGATCTGCCAAATCGAGTCCTGACAAACCAGGCATATTGACATCAAGAAAGAGAAGGTCGGGATTTGTGATTCGTATCTGCTTTACGCCTTCCAGCGGATTGGTTGTAGAAAAAAGAATTTCAATTTCGTGGGAATGGTTTTCAATCAAGTCATAAGTCAGTGTGTCAATTGCATGTTTTTCATCATCAATAATGCCAACTTTCAACTTCATTTTTCTTCCGGTTAAACTTAAATTGTATAGTTAAAGATATGAATTAATTCTATCATTCAGTGTTATAAACCGGCAACTTAATCATGAGCTCTGTATCCGATGCTTGTCCGTTTTTCAGTAAATCTGTATTTACGTTTTTATTAACCTGCCGTTTTATATTTGTTTATCCGGGTTTGGTGATCAAGTTTGTCCGTCAACCGTCAATTTTGCGGTCTGCATCACCCCTGGATTGAGTTGGACCGGAACAGACCGAACTGTCCGGCGCAACACATCCATCCCCAAAGCAGGAATCTATACCGGGTAATGATCTTTACTTTTGCAGGGCTTCAACGATTGATGTTGAAAAATTATTAAGGTCCTGTGGATTTCTTGAAGTAATCAGGTTACCGGTAACAACTACCGTTGAATCAACATATGTTGCACCTGCCTGTTCAATTTCGTCTTTAATGGCACCTGTACCTGTAAGAACAAGATCTTTCAGCAGGTCAGCCGTAACAAGAACCTGGGGTCCATGACAGATTGCTGCAGTTACTTTCCCGGTATTCCAGAAAGACTTTACAAATTCAATAACTCTGTCATTTTCTCTCAATACTGCAGGTCCTCTTCCTCCCGGAAGGATCAGAGCATCAAAATCATCAGGACTGACTTCTGATACGGATTTTTCTATGTTTATTGTGAATTCACTGTTATATGCCTTTACCTTTCCGCGTTCGGGTCCGATAACAGTAATTTTATAGCCATTATTAATCAGATATCCCATGGGCATGTAAGCTTCACCATCATGGAATCCTTCTGCAACAAGTACCGCGACACTTCCCTGTACTGAATCAACTTTATCTTCAGCCGGTGAATGAGTCTGGCATGCAGTAAAAGAAACCAGCAGGGCAAAAATGAAGATCTGTGCTAATATTTTCTCTTTGTATTTCATGATAGTCCTTGTGTTTGGTTATAATCAGTTCAAATATATTTAAAAATCCTGTATTACGGGTTAATTTCTATTAGTTTAGATAGAACGTTCTAAAGGCAGTAAATGTTCGTTAGCCATTGAAATCCGCATAGTCCATGTCCCATGCCATATATAATATAAATTATTTGTGATATTTCATATATCCTTCAGGTATTTTCCTGAAGTTTCTGTCAGGAGCAGCTGCAAATCAGAGCGGCGTAAATAGTAAACAACCGGCTGATATTGCCGGTTGGTTGGTTGTTGCTCCGCCAGGGTTCGAACCTGGACTTTTCTGATCCAGAGTCAGACGTGTTGCCAATTACACCACGGAGCAGTATATGGGAATGCAAATATATAAAATTCAGATAAACCTTCATGACATAATTTAAAAATGATCAGGAAAAAGATGAGGGCGCTCCACACTGTAACGCCCTCAAAAAATTGCCGGAAAGCTCCGGCAATCGGATCATAGTATGAAATAGACAATAGTTATACGAACAGTTGTAGAAAAAGTTATTCCGTCTTCCTCGTCCTTGTTTCTTATTTCCTGCTGACCATCTTTGCCCAGGTATCCCTGAGGGAAACAGTTCTGTTGAAAACAGGACGGGAAGGTGTGGAATCCGGATCGGCACAAAAATATCCGAGTCTCTGGAACTGAAACTTATCGTATGGCTGTGCTGAACCGAGGGATGGTTCCAGTTTGCAGTTTTTAAGGACCTTTAGAGAATCAGGATTGAGAAATTCCCTGAAATCCCTGTCTTTTTGTCCTGAAGGATCCTCATGATTGAAAAGGCGGTCATATATTCTTACTTCCGCATCAATGGCATGTTGTGCAGAAACCCAGTGGAGAGTACCTTTGACCTTCTTACCTGATAAATGCTCTCCGCTTTTTGTTGCAGGATCATAGCTGCAGTAAACTTCTTCTATAATTCCGCTTTCAGGATTTTTTTTGAATGATTCACATCTGATGATATATGCGCCTTTCAGACGGACTTCTGATCCGGGAGCCAGACGGAAAAATTTACGGGGGGGATTTTCCATGAAATCGTCACGTTCAATATAGATCTCATTGCTGAAAGGAACCATCCTGGACCCCATGGATTCATCCTCCGGATTGTTGATTATTTCCATTTCCTCAACCTTGCCGGAAGGATAGTTGGTGATTATCACCCTGAGGGGATTCAGTACACCGAAAACCCTGGGGGTTTTCAGGTTGAGATCATTGCGTACTGCATGCTCAAGAAGGGAAACATCATTTATAGCTTCAACCTTTGTGTATCCGATAAGGTCAATGAATTTCCTCACGGACTCAGGGGTATAGCCTCTTCTGCGCAGTCCGCACAGGGTGGGCATACGGGGATCGTCCCAGCCATTCACCTTACCGTCGCGGACAAGCTCAAGGAGCCTCCTTTTGCTCATAACGGTATATGTCAGGTTAAGCCGGTTGAACTCAATCTGTCTCGGCCTGTAATCGGAAGTCATGAGCTGATCAATGAACCAGTCGTACAGGGGGCGGTGTATCTCAAACTCAAGGGTACAGAGGGAATGTGTGATTTCTTCAAAATAGTCGCACTGCCCGTGTGCGAAATCATACATCGGATATACATTCCACTTATTGCCTGTTCTGTGGTGCGGGCTTTTAATGATCCTGTAAATGATGGGATCACGCATGTGCATGTTGGGTGACGACATGTCTATCCGGGCCCGGAGGACGCGGCTTCCTTCCTCAAATTCTCCTTTATTCATCCTGTGAAACAGATCCAGGTTCTCCTGAACGGATCTTCCGGCGAAAGGGCTTTCCGTGCCGGGCTGAACGGGAGTACCCTTTTGCTCCGCAATAAGCTCCGATGACTGATCATCCACGTAAGCCAGACCTTTTTTTATCAGATCAATGGCAAAATCGAAAAGCTTTCCGAAATAGTCCGATGCATAATATTCACGGTTTTCCCAGTCAAAGCCAAGCCAGCGGATATCTTCCTTTATCGAATCGATATATTCAACTTCCTCTTTAACAGGATTGGTATCATCAAATCTAAGATTGCATTTGCCTCCGTATTTTTCGGCCATTCCGAAATCAAGACAGATGGCCTTGGCATGGCCGATGTGGAGGTAGCCGTTTGGTTCGGGAGGAAACCTTGTGTGTATCCTTCCGTTATTTTTTCCTTCCTTCAGATCATCAATTATGATTTGTTCAATAAAGCTGACCGGAGCTTTTGATTCTTCGGCTCCCTTTGTTTTCTCTCCATTCATCCTTAAAAAATTAAGAATACAAAAATAGGATGAATTTCAAGGAAAAAAAACATGTCTCCAAGAACTAAAAGATCCGGATGACAATCAAATGAACGATCGGGGGAACACGTAGAAACAATCAAAGAAGGATTTCGGGAATAAGCGGCCGGATAACCTGATGGCAATCGGGAAGGCAGGCTGCGGAGCGGATATCACGTAGAGATAATCTATTTCTGATCCAGGTAATCTTTAAGGGTGTTGACATATTCGTTGAACCTTTCCTTTCCTGATGCGGTGATCCGGCACCTGGTCTGAGGATAATTGCCTTTGAATTTCTTTGTCACTTCTATATATCCCGCCTCCTTCAGTTTGCTTATCTGTATGCTCAGGTTCCCGGCAGTGGCACCTGTCTGTGCCTGTATGAAAGTGAAATCAGCACTTTCAACACTGATAAGAATTGACATTACGGCAAGTCTCAGCTGTGAATGGATCAGGGGATCAAGGTCTTTAAACTTTTTCATGATTGACCTTCCTTTTTAACATATATCCGGGTAAAAGATAGCCTGTAAACATTGCGAGCGGAACAGTAAGGGCCGATACCTCATTCCCCGCAAAACGTGCAATCAGGGCAAATACCCAGAATGTTATCCCTCCGAATATCAACGGCCTGAATTTAATGATGAATCCTGAAAGAAAAGTGGGTATTGCTGCCAGTGTAAGAATAAAAGGAGCAACGAACTGCATCCTCCCGGAGGATATTATGAACAGAACTGCCGCGGCTATCAGGAAGGCCATCCAGGTCCAGACATAAATATTATCTGCATAAGTTTGGAAACTGACCCTTTTCCCTGCCCTGAAACCGTATATCATGGAGACAAACACTCCGGGTATTACAAGAAACCAGACATACCAGGGAGATGAAACCCCGGTGAATTTCCAGAGGATAAATTCTGCAAGACTGCATGCCACTATCAGCCAGCCCCAGAAAAGAAAATGAAAACTGCTGTTGCTGATATTCACTTTCGTCCTGTTGATCATCTCGGTAATGATTCTGAAGCTCTCTTCACCCGTCATTATTTTTTCTCCGTTTTCCATAATTATTCTTAATTTTAATCGTGACAGAAATTATTTGTAAATACATTACAAACATAAAGTAGTTTATAATATAAACCAAATTTCAGAACAGAAATTTTATCAGCTTTTTAATAAATATTATAGTCAGGATCATCAATATTTTTAAAAAGTATTATAATTGGGATTATCAATATTTTAACATGGGACTTATACAGATTGAAGGTATGGAATTTTATGCCTTTCACGGGCATTTCAGGGAAGAACAGATTGTTGGCAGCAGGTTTCTTGTGGATCTCACCATTGAGGCGGATCTTGAGAAACCCGCAGAGAGTGACAATCTCCGGGATGCGGTCAATTACCAGCAGGCTTACAAGTTAATCAGGATCCAGATGGATCAGAAATCACATTTGCTTGAAAATATCGCATCAAGGATACTGGATGCACTTTATTCGGAAATGACAGGCATCAGGAAAGCTACCGTGAAAGTATCGAAAATGAATCCTCCGGTAGGGGGCAGAGTCAATTGTGTCAGTATTGTAATGGAAAGATAGTATTTTAGCGGAGAGGGGTAAGGAATCATTGCATAATCATCCGGAGAAGGGTGGGATCTGCCGGAACCTGCCGGAATTTGCCGGAATTTGCCGGAACCAGTCGGAACCTGCAGGAAATCCGACAGAGCCTTTTGTCAGATCATTAAAATTAAATTATAGACAGATGAAAATGAATTTGAGGAAGTATCTGGTTTTTGTCCTGTTACTGGCGTTTGGATTTCTTCATGTCGCCGCACAGGTCATCACTTCAAAAGAGATAGATGCTCTGGTTGAGAATGTTATGAAAACATTTGACGTTCCCGGTATTGCCGTTGGAATTGTTAAGGATGGTAAAGTAATTCATTCAAAGGGATATGGTGTCCGATCACTGAAAACAGGACAGAAAGTTGATTCCAATACACTGTTTGGTATTGCTTCAAACAGCAAGGCATTTACTGCTGCAGCACTTGGAATTCTGGCAGATGAAAATAAGCTTGACTGGAACGACAGGGTCATTGATTATATTCCGGAATTCCGGTTATATGATCCCTATGTTACAAGTGAATTCACCATAGCAGATCTGCTGACTCACAGAAGCGGACTGGGACTGGGGGCCGGTGATCTTATGATCTGGCCGGGAAGAAATGATTTTACGGCCGGTGACATTATTCACAATCTCCGCTATCTCAAACCTGTTTCAAGCTTCAGGACGAAATATGATTATGACAATCTCCTTTATATCGTTGCCGGAGAGATTGTAGCCAGGGTTTCGGGGATGAGCTGGACAGAATTCATTGAGAAACGGATTATGGAACCCCTTGGCATGACAGGCAGTGCAGCCTCTTTCAGCCGGCTGAAAGACAAATCCAATGTGATTGACCCGCATGCTCCCGTTGACGGCAGGGTGCAGGTGATTGACCGGAGCTTCAATGAAATGGCTGTGGCAGCCGGTGGTATTTACAGTAATATTTCAGACATGAGCAAGTGGGTGATCATGCAGCTGAACAAGGGCAGATACGGGGACAGTCCCGGCAAACAGCTTTTCAGCGGGGATGTTCACAGTACAATGTGGTCGCCCCATACAATTATTCCTGTAAGGGAGTCAGCTGAATACAGAACACATTTTTCAGCTTACGGACTGGGATGGAGACTCAATGACATAATGGGATACAAGCAGGTGGGCCATACCGGCGGACTTGCAGGTATTGTGACCCAGGTAAGCCTTATTCCCGGATTGAACCTGGGTATTATGGTCTTTACCAATCAGCAGGCAGGAGCAGCTTTCCGTGCAATAACAAATACGATTCTTGACAGCTATTTTGGTATCAGGGGGGCTGACAGGGTAAAAGAGTATTATGAAAATGAGCAAAGGAGTATTGAGAACGCAAAAAGGATAACTGATGAAATATGGAAAGATATTGAAAATCAGAAAGTTTCAACATATAAACCTGATAATGCAAGTTATACCGGCACCTATAACGACAACTGGTTCGGAGAGGTTACAATATCGGAAAAGAACGGGGTT
>JAAYKX010000134.1 GCA_012522155.1 Bacteroidales bacterium | reverse complement strand
ATGGGAAAAGTGGGTCAGCTGGGAAGGATACTTGGTCCGAGAGGACTGATGCCAAATCCCAAAAGTGGAACTGTTACCATGGATATTGGTAAAGCTGTCAGTGAAGTGAAGCAGGGTAAGATTGACTTCAAGGTTGACAAAACCGGAATCATTCATGCCTCAATAGGAAAAGTCTCATTTGAGCCCCAGAAGATCGCCGAGAATGCCAGGGAGTTCATCTCTATGGTAAACAAGCTCAAACCGGCTGCTGCAAAGGGAACCTACATCCGTAGCCTCTACCTTTCAAGCACTATGAGTCCGGGAATTAAAATCGATCCCAAGGGTCTTGATGAATAATGTGTTATGTTAAAACTCAGATGCTAATATGAGACAGGAAGAAAAAATCGCAATTGTTGACAGCCTCACTGAGAGATTAAAGGAGTACAGCCACTTTTATCTGACTGATACTGCTGAACTGAATGCATCAGACACAACTGACCTGAGAAGAAAATGCCATGAAAACGACATAAAGCTTGTTGTGGTAAAAAATACTCTTCTCAAAAGGGCATTTGAACAGTCTGATGTTGACTTTCAGGAATTATTTCCTGTCCTGAAAGGAACAACGTCCATCATGTTCGCAAATACAGGAAACAGCCCTGCAAAACTTATCAGGGAATTCCGCAGGAAACATGATAAACCTTTGCTTAAAGGAGCTTATGTTCAGGAATCATTTTATATAGGTGACAACATGCTTGAAACTCTTGCGACGATCAAGTCAAGAGAGGAAATGATAGCTGATGTGATACTGATGCTTCAGTCACCGGCCATGAACGTGATCTCCGCACTGCAATCAGGCGCAAATAAGATTCATGGTGTTCTTGAAACACTATCAAAAAAAGAAGAATAATCAATGTATAATCTATTTAAATCTTTATAAAAAATGGCAGATCTTAAGAAATTTGCAGAAGAACTTGTTAACCTGTCGGTGAAAGAAGTAAACGAGCTGGCAAACATACTTAAAGAAGAGTATGGAATAGAACCAGCTGCCGCAGCCGTTGCCGTTGCAGGACCAGCTGCCGGTGGTGATGCACCTGCCGCTGCTGAAAAAACATCCTTCGATGTCATCCTTCAAAGTCCGGGCGGACAAAAACTGCAGATCGTCAAGCTTGTCAGGGAAATAACTTCCCTCGGACTCAAGGAAGCCAAGGCACTTGTTGATGCTGCTCCCGGTCCTATCATGGAAGGCGTGGCAAAGGAAGAAGCAGAATCGGTTAAAAACAGATTGGTTGAGGCAGGAGCTGAAGTTGAACTTAAATAAGGTCATAGCTCATAACCGGGTTTACAGGTTTAGTTCCGCCACATGGCAGAACTAAACCTTTCGTTCTTTAAATTATATGTTTATTTAATCTTGTTAAAATGTCTTCAAAAAATACCGAAAGAATATGTTTTTCATCCAGGGAAGGCCAGTTTGAATATCCTGATTTTCTGGGCGTTCAACTGAAATCCTTCGGTGAGTTCTTTCAGCTCGGAACAACTCCCGAAAACAGGAAAAAGGAAAAACTTTACAAAGTGTTTACCGATAATTTTCCGATAACCGACACAAGAAATAATTTTGTCCTGGAATTTTTAGATTATTACATTGATCCGCCACGGTATACAATTGAAGAATGTATTGAACGCGGACTGACTTACAGCGTACCGCTCAAGGCAAAGCTGAAACTATACTGCACTGATCCGGAACATGAGGATTTTGATACGGTAATACAGGATGTATATCTCGGGACAGTTCCCTATATGACCGAACGTGCAACATTCGTCATTAACGGTGCGGAACGGGTAGTGGTGTCACAGCTGCACCGGTCCCCGGGAGTGTTTTTCGGCCAGAGCATTCATGCCAACGGTACAAAACTCTATTCGGCACGTATTATTCCCTTTAAGGGATCATGGATTGAGTTTGCCACCGACATCAACAATGTGATGTTTGCATATATCGACAGGAAGAAGAAGCTTCCGGTAACAACCCTTCTTCGTGCCATCGGATTCGAGAGCGACAAGGAGATACTGGAAATTTTTGACCTTGCCGAGGAACATAAGGTATCCAAGACGAGTATCAAAAAGCTGGTAGGGCGGAAACTGGCTGCCAGGGTTCTCAGATCCTGGGTAGAGGATTTCGTGGATGAGGATACCGGCGAAGTGGTTACCATTGAAAGGAACGAGGTGATCGTTGACAGGGAAACCACGATAACACCGGATCATGTGGATCAGATAGTGGATTCCGGCGCAAAGGGCATCCTGGTGCATAAGGATGATACAAGCCAGTCGGATTATGCCATAATATACAATACTCTTCAGAAAGATCCCTGCAACTCGGAAAAGGAGGCTGTGGTATATATTTACCGTCAGCTGAGGAATGCGGAGCCGCCGGATGAGGCAACGGCACGCGATGTCATTGACAAACTCTTCTTTTCAGACAAGAGATATGACCTGGGTGAAGTCGGCCGTTACAGGATCAACAAAAAACTCGGACTCGAGACAGAAATGGATGTCAGGGTCCTTACAAGAGAAGATATAATAAGGATCATTGCCTATCTCATTGAGCTGATAAATGCCAAAACCGATGTTGATGATATTGACCATCTAAGCAACAGGAGGGTAAGGACCGTCGGGGAACAGCTTTATACACAGTTCGGAGTGGGCCTTGCACGTATGGCACGTACCATCCGTGAAAGGATGAACGTAAGGGATAATGAAGTATTTACCCCTGTTGACCTTATTAATGCCAAAACCCTTTCATCGGTTATCAACTCCTTTTTTGGCACAAACCAGCTTTCCCAGTTTATGGACCAGACCAATCCCCTTGCCGAGATGACTCACAAAAGACGTATGTCGGCTCTCGGACCCGGGGGTCTTTCACGTGAAAGGGCAGGATTTGAGGTCAGGGACGTCCATTATACCCACTATGGAAGGCTTTGTCCGATAGAAACCCCGGAAGGTCCGAATATCGGACTTATTTCCTCACTCTGCGTATATGCAAGAATCAACGACCTTGGCTTTATCGAGACTCCCTATCTGAAGGTAAAGGATTCAAAGGTTGACTTCAGCAATGAAGGTGTGGTATGGATGAGCGCCGAGGAGGAAGAACAAAAAATGATTGCCCAGGCCAACGCGCCTGTGGGCAAGGACGGCTATTTTGATGCACCCAAGGTGAAATGCAGGTATGAGGCTGACTATCCCTTTGAAGACATTGCAAATGTTGACCTGATGGATGTGGCTCCCAACCAGATAGCATCAATCGCTGCCTCTCTCATTCCTTTCCTCGAGCATGATGATGCCAACAGGGCACTGATGGGATCCAACATGATGAGGCAGGCTGTTCCGCTGATCAATGCGGAAGCGGCCCTGGTGGGAACGGGTCTTGAGACACAGGTCATCAAGGACAGCCGTATACTACATGTGGCAGAAGGTGACGGTGTGGTTGAATATGTTGATTCAAACAAGATTGTGATAAGATATACCCGCACCGATGAAGAGAAGTTTGTAAGTTTTGATGATGACGTAAAACATTATGTTCTTCCCAAATACAGAAAAACAAACCAGAATACCTGTATCAATCTCGTGCCTGTGGTCAAAAAGGGTGAGAAGGTCAGGAAAGGACAGGTGCTGACGGAAGGATACGGAACCAAGAACGGTGAGCTTGCCCTGGGAAGGAATCTCAAAGTGGCCTTTATGCCCTGGAAGGGTTATAATTTTGAAGATGCCATTGTCATTTCCGACAGGGTTGTGGAGGAAGACGTGTTTACCTCTATTCATATCGACGAGTATCTTCTCGAGGTGAGAGATACCAAGCGTGGCCTGGAGGAACTTACATCCGATATTCCGAACGTGAGTGAGGAAGCAACCAAGAACCTCGATGAGAATGGCCTTATAAGGATAGGAGCACATATCAAGCCGGGAGATATCCTTATCGGGAAAATTACACCAAAGGGGGAATCCGATCCCTCTCCCGAGGAAAAACTCCTTCGTGCCATATTCGGGGACAAGGCCGGGGATGTGAAGGATGCATCATTGAAAGCAGGTCCTTCCCTTGAAGGTGTGGTAATTGACAAGAAGCTTTTCACAAGGGCCGTTAAGGACAGGAAGGCAAAAGCTGTCGAAAAACCCCTTATAGACAAGATAGATGAGGAGTTTACCAAAAATATTGAAGAGCTTGAAGCACGGCTTGTGGACAAGCTTTTTATACTTGTCAACGGGAAAACCTCGCAGGGAGTAAAGGATTATCTCAATGTGGATATTATTCCCAAGGGAAGTAAATTTACCCTCAAGCAGCTGCAGGAAATAGATTTTCTTAATGTCAATCCCAATAAATGGACCACTGATAAAAAGAAAAATGACACCATCAAACAGCTACTTCATAATTATATTATCAAGTACAAGGAGGTTGACGGTGTTTACAAGCGTAAGAAATACAGTATTACCATAGGTGATGAGCTTCCCACGGGTATCGTTCGTCTGGCAAAAGTGTATATAGCCAAAAAGAGGAAGATAAAGGTAGGGGACAAGATGGCAGGACGACATGGTAACAAGGGAATTGTTGCCAAGACAGTTCGGGCTGAGGATATGCCTTTCCTCGAAGACGGCACACCGGTGGATATTGTACTTAACCCGCTGGGAGTACCTTCAAGGATGAACCTGGGACAGATATATGAAACTGTTCTGGGCTGGGCGGGACAGAAGCTCGGACTGACCTTTTCGACACCCATTTTTGATGGTGCCACAATGGAACAGATAACCGGGTATACGGAAAAGGCAGAGCTTCCAAGGTACGGAAAGACATACCTGTACGACGGCGGCACAGGTGAACGCTTTGACCAGCCGGCAACGGTCGGTGTAATATATATGCTCAAACTTGGTCATATGGTTGATGACAAGATGCATGCACGTTCCATTGGTCCTTATTCACTTATCACCCAGCAGCCCCTGGGTGGAAAGGCACAGTTCGGCGGCCAGCGTTTCGGTGAAATGGAAGTATGGGCCCTGGAGGCTTTCGGGGCAGCACATATCCTGCAGGAAATACTGACTATAAAATCGGATGATGTGATAGGACGTGCCAAGGCATATGAAGCAATAGTGAAGGGAGAACCAATGCCCCAGCCGGGTATTCCCGAGTCACTGAATGTGCTTCTGCATGAACTCCGCGGACTTGGTCTGAGTGTAATACTTGACTGATTCCCGGAAGGAACACTTAGTTATTTTAGTATTTGAATTAATAAATTCATCATATATGTCATTCAGAAGAGACAACAAAACAAGAACCAGTTATTCAAAGGTTTCAATAGGTCTTGCGTCACCTGAAGAAATACTGGACCGTTCAAGCGGAGAGGTACTGAAACCGGAAACAATAAATTACCGCACCTACAAACCGGAGCGTGACGGATTATTTTGCGAAAGGATCTTTGGACCGGTAAAGGATTATGAATGTCATTGCGGGAAATACAAGAGGATACGCTATAAAGGTATCGTATGCGACCGCTGTGGTGTTGAAGTAACGGAAAAGAAAGTGCGCCGCGAAAGGATGGGACATATTTCCCTGGTTGTGCCGGTTGCACATATCTGGTACTTCAGATCGCTTCCGAACAAGATAGGTTACCTGCTCGGACTTCCGACAAAAAAGCTCGACTCCATTATATATTATGAGCGTTATGTTGTAATTAATGCAGGTATAAAGGAGGCTGATGGTGTCAAATATCTTGATTTCCTCACCGAGGAGGAATACCTTGAAATATTAGAATCACTTCCCAAGGAAAACCAGTATCTCGAAGACAGTCATCCCGACAAGTTCATAGCTGACATGGGAGCTGAAGCACTTTTCAGACTTCTTTCACGCCTTGACCTTGACGAGATGTCGTATTCGCTTCGTTACCAGGCCAGCGTGGAAACATCGCAGCAAAGGAAAAGTGATGCGCTGAAACGCCTTCAGGTAGTTGAAGCCTTCAGGGATTCCAGGAATGTGAACAAGCCCGAATGGATGATCATAAAGGTTGTTCCCGTGATACCGCCTGAGCTGAGGCCCCTGGTGCCGCTTGACGGTGGACGTTTTGCAACCAGTGATCTGAATGACCTGTACCGTAGGGTGATAATAAGAAACAACAGGCTGAAAAGGCTTATCGAAATAAAGGCTCCCGAAGTTATTCTCAGGAATGAGAAACGTATGCTTCAGGAGGCTGTTGACTCACTCTTCGATAATTCAAGGAAGGCCAATGCTGTTAAAACAGATGCAAACAGGCCTCTTAAATCACTTAGCGACAGTCTGAAAGGCAAGCAGGGACGGTTCCGCCAGAACCTGCTGGGGAAAAGGGTTGATTATTCGGCCCGTTCGGTCATCGTTGTAGGTCCCGAGCTCAATCTCCATGAGTGCGGAATTCCGAAGGATATGGCTGCAGAGCTTTACAAGCCTTTTATTATCCGTAAACTTATTGAACGCGGGATCGTAAAGACTGTCAAATCAGCAAAAAAGATTGTTGACAGGAAGGATCCGGTTGTCTGGGACATACTTGAAAATGTTCTTAAGGGTCATCCCGTTCTGCTGAACCGTGCACCTACGCTTCACAGACTCGGTATCCAGGCATTTCAGCCAAAACTTATTGAAGGTAAGGCAATACAGCTTCACCCGCTGGTATGTACTGCATTCAATGCCGACTTTGACGGTGATCAGATGGCAGTGCATCTGCCCCTGGGAAACAGTGCAATACTTGAAGCCCAGATGCTGATGCTGGCTTCCCACAATATCCTGAATCCTGCAAACGGTGCTCCCATTACCGTGCCGTCACAGGACATGGTCCTTGGTCTGTATTATATTACCAAGGGCAAAAAGAGCACGAAAACTGAAAAGGTCAAGGGGGAAGGTCTTACATTCTACTCACCCGAAGAGGTGAATATAGCATATAACGAGGGTAAGGTTGATCTTCATGCTATTGTCAAAGTGAATGTTAATGATTTCGTCAATGGTAAATACGTTGAGCATATCGTCGAAACCACTGTGGGCAGGGTCATTTTCAACCAGTATGTTCCCGAAGAAGTCGGCTTTATCAACGAGCTTCTAACGAAGAAATCGCTCAGGGATATTATCGGCCGCGTCCTCAAGTTTGCAGGTATGGCAAAGACGGCTGAATTTCTTGATGCAATCAAAAACCTGGGCTTCGAATCGGCTTTCAGGGGAGGATTGTCCTTTAACCTTGATGATGTGATAATTCCTGATGAGAAGGCCAAGTTTGTAACCGAGGGATACGACCATGTTGATGAAGTGAGCAATAACTACAGCATGGGTTTCATCACAAACAATGAACGCTACAATCAGATCATCGATATCTGGACACATGTCAATGCAAGGCTAACACAGTCACTGATGAAGCAGCTCTCGGCCGACAAGCAGGGATTCAATTCCGTTTATATGATGCTTGACTCGGGTGCGAGGGGTTCAAAGGAGCAGATCCGTCAGCTTTCGGGTATGAGGGGACTGATGGCGAAGCCCCAGAAATCCACTGCAGCAGGTCCCGAGATTATCGAAAACCCCATCCTTTCAAACTTCAAGGAAGGACTTTCGGTCCTGGAATACTTTATTTCAACACATGGTGCGCGTAAGGGTCTTGCCGACACGGCCCTCAAGACGGCTGACGCAGGATATCTTACACGACGTCTGGTTGACGTCTCCCAGGATGTTATTATTACCGAGGAAGACTGTGGCACACTGAGAGGTCTTGTGGCTGTTGCCATCAAGAAGAATGAGGAAGTGGTTGAAACACTTTATGAAAGGATACTGGGGCGTACAACGGTACATAATGTGTACCATCCGCTTACCGGTGACCTTATTGTCGGGACAGGTCAGGAGCTTACGGAAGATCTCGCTCTGCAAATCGAGGATTCCCCGATTGAGCAGGTAGAGATACGTTCAGTTCTCACCTGTGAATCCAAAAGGGGTGTGTGTGCAAAATGTTACGGACGGAACCTGGCAACGGGTCATATGGTCCAGAAAGGTGAAGCCGTCGGTGTTATTGCAGCCCAGAGTATCGGTGAACCCGGCACTCAGCTGACACTTCGTACTTTCCATGTCGGGGGAACAGCATCAAACATCACTGCCGAATCGAGGCTGGTGGCCAGGTATGCCGGAATAGCCGTAATAGACGAGTTAAGGTCTGTTCCGAAGAAGGATTCCGAAAAAGGAGACATTGACATTGTTATCGGTCGTCTTGCAGAACTGAGGATCATAGACAAGAAGACCGGGATAGCTCTTACTACCCATACCATACCCTATGGTTCCAAACTTTATATCAAACCGGGTCAGGAGGTGGAAAAGGGCAAGCTTATCTGCGAATGGGATCCTTTCAATGCAGTAATCATTTCCGAAACGGCAGGAAAAATAGGCTATGACCATCTTATAGACAGTGTCACCTATCGTGAGGAGTCGGATGAGCAGACCGGATTCAAGGAGAAAGTTATTATTGAAAGCAGGGATAAGACCAAAAACCCGGCTATTAAAATATTGTCACCCAAGGGAGAAGAACTCAAGGTTTATAACCTGCCCGTAGGGTCTCACCTTGTGGCCGAAACAAACAAGGTGGTGGAGCCGGGTGAAATACTGGCAAAGATACCGCGAGCCGTTGGCAAATCAGGTGATATAACGGGAGGACTTCCGAGAGTTACCGAATTGTTTGAGGCCCGTAATCCTTCCAATCCTGCAGTCGTTTCTGAAATAGACGGTGAAGTCAGTTTCGGAAAAATCAAGAGAGGCAACAGGGAGATAAGTATCAGGTCGAAGACCGATGAAATCAAGAAATACCTGGTTCCTCTTTCAAAACAGATCCTTGTTCAGGAAAATGATTATGTGAGGGCGGGTATACCGCTTTCGGACGGAGCCATCACTCCTGCCAATATTCTTGCCATCAAGGGACCGACCAAGGTACAGGAATATATTGTGAATGAAATTCAGGAAGTTTACCGCCTTCAGGGAGTAAAAATCAATGACAAGCATTTTGAAATAATAGTGCGTCAGATGATGCGCAAGGTTGAGATCGTTGACCCGGGAGATACCAAGTTCCTGGAGAGGCAGGTTGTTGACAAACTTGATTTTATGGATGAGAATGACTGGATATATGGCAAGAAGGTGGTTCTGGATTCCGGTGATTCCCAGATGCTCAGGCCGGGAATGATCATCACGGCCCGTAAGCTGCGGGATGAAAATTCAATACTCAAAAGAAAAGACCTGAAAATTGTGGATGCAAGGGATGCCATTCCTGCAACTTCAAGCCAGGTTCTTCAGGGTATTACAAGAGCAGCTCTTCAGACCAACAGTTTCTTCTCTGCAGCATCCTTCCAGGAAACAACCAAGGTGCTCAATGAAGCCGCAATACACGGAAAAGTTGACAGACTGGAAGGCCTGAAGGAGAATGTCATTGTCGGACATCTGATACCGGCAGGTACGGGACAGCGTGACTACAGCAGTATCATTGTAGGTTCTCTTGAAGAATATGAAAGTCTTGTCGGTGCCGCCGATCATGAGGAATCAGTAGCAGAACCTGAGCCTGAAGTTAATTAATAAATAATAATATGCAGGAAAACAGGGATCACAGCCAGATAAGCATAGAACTTAATGAGGAAGTTGCACAGGGAATATATTCAAACCTTGCGGTGATCACTCATTCGCCTTCTGAATTCGTAGTGGATTTTGTAAGGATAATGCCGGGAATACCCAAGGCCCAGGTCAAATCGAGGATAATACTTACACCTGAACATGCAAAACGCTTTGTTACGGCTCTGCAGGACAATATTGCAAAATATGAATCTGTTCACGGACCGATAAAGGAAGCCAAGGGCTCGGGGCCTGTCATGCCGCTGAGCTTTGGTGGTCCTACCGCCCAGGCATGAGTGGCAGCCGGGAAATCGTTGCCTCCCGGGAATGAGCGGCAGCCGCCCCGCAGGACTGGTAAGCGTCACAGGTATCATTGCCTGTCGGGAATGAGCGGCAACTGCCCGCGGCAGACAGGTACCGCCCGGGAAACCGGCACTGTTCCGCTGAAAATACCCGGAGATGAGATTCTGCTGTCATTTTCGGATCGTCAGATCAATGCTGACGATTTGTTCTTTTTGTAATGCATGAAATAAAATCTTATTTTGCAGGTTTATAACTAACAATCTAAAGCATTTATTCAGAGATGAAACTCTATATTTTCCGGAAAGTAATGGTGGCAATGATCATCATTCTGCCTGTATTCTCATGGTCGGGATGTAAGAAACAACCCAAATGCGGCTGTGACGGAGATGTCATACGTACAATTTCCAATGAGCTGATGGACCGCTCCAGGATAATCTACGGTCAGGACGGAACTACGGCTTATTTTACTATTGCAAACGGTTATTACTATGACACTTATCATTTCTGCAATCCCGGTGAAATGTATCAGAAATACAAGGAACTTGAAGGTGAGGATCAGATAATAATATCGGGTGACCTGTTCTGGGAATGCACATATATGATGAATTCAAGCAATCAGTCTTACTATTCCTATTATTATAAGGTCTACAATATCAATGTGACCGAAATGAAATCCTATCTTTACGGAAAATAGCAGGGATTTTTTCATGACATTAACCGGATTATTTTTCCCTATACAAAAAACCGCCTCTGTTTCCGGACATACATAATGTCATTTCTGATCCGGAAATCACAGATCATAATACAATAAGCAAAATGGATAATTTCAGGGAAGGACTGACAAAAATAAAGGCATTTGTTTTCGATATCGACGGAGTGTTGTCTCTTCAGACCATTCCGCTAAAAACAACCGGTATTCCGAGCAGAACGGTTAATCTCAGGGATGGTTATGCGCTTCAGCTGGCAGTAAAAAAGGGTTATAAGGTAGCCATAATCTCGGGCAGCAATTCGAAAGACTATCTAAAAAGACTGAAGATGCTGGGAGTAAAGGATATTTATCTTAACAGCCGCTCAAAAACCCGTCATTACAATCATTTCAGGGAAAAGTATAAACTGGAAAATTCGGAAATACTTTTTATGGGAGATGACATACCCGATTACCAGGTGATGAAACTGGCCGGGGTGCCGGCCTGCCCGTCTGATGCCGACAGTGAAATAAAACAGGTTGCAGCGTATATCTCTGACAGGCCCGGGGGCAGCGGATGCGTCAGGGATGTTATTGAACAGGTACTGAGATTACATAATAACTGGATGGATTCCCATGCATTTGCCTGGTGATATACGATATGTTCTCCGGCTGGTAAGGTGGCAGAATCTGCTTATAGCGATCCTTACCATGGTGCTGATGAGGTATGCCCTTGTCGAAACGCTTGCAGGAGGAATATATGTCACGCTTGCCGGGAGCCCGGGAGAAGCGGTGCAGATGACACTCCGCTTTCCGTGGTATGATTTCATGATTCTTGTCTTTGCCACCGTCTGTATTACGGCCGGAGGCTATGTCATAAATGATTATTTTGATATCAGGACGGACCTGATCAACAGGGGAGAGGTGATAATAGGAACAAGAATACCCAGGCGGAAAGCCATATTGTGGCATTCCATACTGAACATAGCCGGAGTTACTGCAGGATTTTACGTTTCAGCCAAAGCCGGATACTTCTGGTTCGGAACCATCTTCCTTCTTATTTCAGGTCTGCTCTACTTCTATTCGGCGAGCTACAAGCGACAGTTCCTTATAGGTAATCTCCTGGTGGCCGTTCTTACTGCCCTGGTTCCCGTTCTTGCCGTACTTTTTGAATGGACCGGACTCTACAGATATTATTCCGTTCATGCAGTCAGTATGCCCGATCTGAAATTTCTTTTCGGCTGGGCCGGCGGATTTGCATTGTTTGCATTTCTTACAACCTTCATACGGGAAATAATCAAGGATACTGAAGATTTTGAGGGAGATGCGGCATACGGCAGGAATACCCTGCCTGTTGTGGTTGGAATACCGGCTTCGAAATTTATTTCCGTCAGCCTGATCATTGTCACCATAGTATTACTGTTTCTTGCCTGGCTGTTGTTTATCAATGATAAAATCACCCTGGTCTACCTGTCGGTTGCCATTGTGCTTCCCCTGATAACAGCGGTATATATGCTGCTTTCCGGAAAAAACAGGAAGGAGCTTCATACTGCTTCGGGACTCATGAAAATGGTGATGCTGGCAGGAATACTTTATTCAGTGGTTGTGAAGATAATCATTGGCTGTAATCTTATATGATATATGCTGGGTGATGACCTGAAAAAATACAGGATTATCCTGGCCTCCAGATCATTGAGAAGGAGGCAGCTCCTGGAGGAACTTGGACTTGAATTCAGGGTGGTTGAAAAGGAATATGATGAAACACATCCTGACAATCTTTCCGGTGAAGATACGGCGCTCTGGCTGGCCGGAAAGAAAGCTGCATTGTTCCGTGACAGCCTTCTGCCGGATGAGATTCTTATAACTGCCGACACGGTGGTGTGGTTCAGCGGAAAGATCCTCGACAAACCGTCGGGGGAGGACGAAGCGCGTGAGATGATAGGAAGTCTTTCAGGGAACACTCATGAAGTAATCACGGGAGAAAGCCTTATGACCACATCGGCGGAAAGAATTTTCAGTGACAGCACAAAGGTGACTTTCAATATTCTTAGCGATGAGGAGATTTCCTACTATGTTGAAAACTACAGACCTTACGACAAGGCCGGTGCATACGGAATCCAGGAGTGGATAGGTCTTGTTGCCTGCAGCCGTATTGAAGGTTCATACTTCAATGTTGTAGGACTTCCGGTTCATCTGATTTACAGTGAATTGAGAAAATTGATAAAGGATTTGAACTGATCAGTACTGGGTTGAGCCGATTCGGGCTGATTTTGATTGAATTGGGGTGGTTTGAACTGATCAGTACTGGATTGAGCCGATACGGGCTGATTTTGATTGAAAAGGGTTGATTAGAAATGATCGGTACTGAATTGAGCCGATACGGACTGATTTTGAT
>JAAYKX010000133.1 GCA_012522155.1 Bacteroidales bacterium | reverse complement strand
TGAATAGTATATACCATATGTCCTTGTGTGTGAACATATATGTTATTACTGACCATGGTCTCAGAATAAGCCGGTCGAAAGAGGAGGGAACAGAGATCAGGTCAATGGTTTTTGATGTGATTGAAGGATTGCTGAGAAGAAAAGACAGTATTGAAATGGCAGTAACAATGATAAATACCGCGATGTTTATATAAATCAGCTTGTTGAGATTGTTGCCTTTCCGGTAGGTATGCCTGAGCCTGTTAAATATTCCCATCAGTACAATGTCTTGGTTGTTTTTCTCCAGTATCTGATAAGGATGTATCCGAACAGCATGCCTCCAAGATGAGCTGCATGGGCAATATTGCTTCCGGGCTGGGTCAATGCCAGGTAGAGTTCTAATCCGCCGTAAGCCAGGACAAAATATTTGGCCCTGATGGGTATCGGAGGGAAGAGAAGCATCAGCTGTGTGTTTGGAAAGAGAATGCCGAATGCAAGCAGTATTCCAAATACTGCTCCGGAAGCCCCTACAGTGGGAGTATTGAGCAGTATCTGCAGTTTCTGCATGTCGGGATCTGCAAATCCCCTGTTTCTTGACAGCAATGAGGCACCTTCATTGATAACGGTATGCACCTGTTCCGGACTCAGATTTTTTATCAGACTGTTGTATTCAAGGCCTATCACCGTTTCATGTACAAGTGCTGCTCCCAGACCGCAAACCAGGTAGTATATCAGGAATCTTTTCGGTCCCCATACGTTTTCAAGAACTTGTCCAAACAGGAAAAGTGCATACATATTGAAGAAGAGGTGCCAGAAACCTGCATGCATGAACATATGTGTAAGGATTTGCAAAGGCTTGAAACTTTCCGATTTCGGAAAATACAGGCCAAGCAGGCCATTAAGATTAAAGTTTAATGCACTGCCAATGACCCATGTGGCCAAAAGCATTACCAGGTTGATCATTATCAGATTTTTGACCACTGTGGGCAACGATAAAAACCCTCTGCCGAATCCGTTCATCTATCCTTTTTTAAATAAATCTGGCTTATGGACCAGATAGAGCATCAAAGCTAATATTTCTGAATTAATCAGACAAATTGCCGGGCATACTATCTGAATTTTCTGTCGAGTTCCTCAATCTTAATAATGTTTATAACAGGTTTCCCCCCGGGTGAATAGTTATGTGAAGGGCAGGCAAAAAGACTGTCAAAAAGATCTTCCATTTCGCTTTGGAATAATATTTTGCCATAGGGAATGGCCGAAGCTGAAGCCATTGCCGAGGCCAGTCTCTCACCGGCCCCGGAAGCCGGGGCAGAAGGAGCATTTTTGTATTCCGAAATGAGGATGTCAAGCATCTCTTTGGGATCAGTATTAACTGCAGCTGAAGGCCGTCCCTTGATTATTATTTTGTTGTTTTCCCTGAACTGGATGACAAAACCAAGGTATTTCAGATCTGTCTCGATTTCTCTGAGCAGACTGTAATCAACGGGATCAATGTCAATTGCTACCGGAAACAATTCAGTCTGGCTTACCGGGGAATGTTTGTCCAGGCTCTCCATGTAACGTTCATACAGCACACGTTCATGTGCTCTTTTCTGGTCGATAAGCATCAGTCCGGACTTTACAGGACATACAATGTATCTGCCTTTTATCTGGAAAAATTTCCTTCCGCTATCTCCCGTAGCCCCCGGCATTACGGGACTTTCAGCCCTCCGGCTGCCTGCCGGGTAAAGCTTTTCCCAGTTAGTGACATTCTCCCTGTCAAATCTTGTGATAAAATCAGGTTTCCGGTGAGTATACTCCTCATTATCAAAAGGATTAAAGAGGGGGTTGACCGGGATAAGGGGTTTTTCCGGGACCGGTGACGAAGAAGTTCTTACAGGTATATCCACCAGTACCTCATTGTCAAAATCGATTGACGGGGCGATATTGAACCTGCCGAGTGCCTCTCTTACAGAGGCCATGAGAATTTGCCAGACAGCACGTTCATTCTCGAATTTGATCTCGGTTTTTGTAGGATGGATATTGACGTCAATTGTTTCCGGGTCAGTATCCATGAAGATAAAATAAGAAGGAATTGTTTCTGCGGGAATGATTTTCTGATAAGCTTCCATGACAGCCTTATGAAAATACGGATGTCTCATGAAGCGTTTGTTCACAAAGAAGTACTGATCCCTGCACGAGCGGCGCGCAAATTCCGGTTTGGTTATAAAACCTTTTATGCTCACAATGGTGGTGTCGGTTTCCAGGGGGATAAGTTCCCTGTTGATTTGTTTGCCAAGCATGCCTGTTATCCTCTGACGGTGATTGGCAGGCGGAAGGTTATAAACTTCCGTATCGTTATGCAGGAGAGTAAATTTTATACCGGGATGAGTCAGTGCCACTTTCTGAAATTCAGTAATAATATTTCTCATTTCGGTATTATCGGATTTCAGAAATTTTCTTCTTGCCGGTATATTGTAAAAAAGATTTTTCACGGAAAAGATTGAGCCTTTCGGACAGCTGCAGGGTTCCTGGGTTTCTACCTTTGAGCCGTTTATTCCGATCAGTGTTCCGATTTCCTCTTCCTCCCTGCGTGTCTTCAGTTCCACCATAGCCACGGCAGCTATTGATGCAAGGGCTTCTCCACGGAATCCTTTTGTATCAATAGTGAAAAGATCATTTGCCGATGAAATTTTTGATGTGGCATGTCTCTCAAATGCGAGTCTTGCATCAGTCTCAGACATGCCGCTTCCGTCATCCGTTACCCTGATGAGAGTTTTTCCGGAATCCCTGATGATCACGTTTATGGCAGTGGCCCCCGCATCTACGGCATTCTCCATGAGTTCCTTGACCACTGAGGCAGGTCTCTGAATGACTTCTCCGGCAGCAATCTGGTTGGCAACAGAATCGGGCAGTAATTTTATTATATCCGGCATCAGTTCTTAAAGTGTAACAATAGGACAGGAAGGATTATAAAACTTTCCATGATACCGGCAAATATATCAATAATTGCCGGATAGCTTTTTATTCATAAACAGAAGAAGATTACCGGAATTGTTTAAGGATACTTATCTTTGGGAAAAATACAGGAGAGATGAAAAAAGTTCTGTTTGGATTAGTTTTGTTGTTTATGCTAATGTTTTCGTTTTTTTCCTGCAAGTCGGAAAAGGAGACACTGAGTGTAATGACCTTCAATATCAGGTATGACAATCCGCACGACAGTGCCAATGCCTGGCCGAACAGGATACCGATAGTCTGCGATTTCATGGTTGCAGAAATGCCGGACCTGATAGGTATGCAGGAAGTCCCTTACCAGCAATATCATGTACTTGACTCGGCATTACGTGATTACGGATCAGTAGGAGTAGGCAGGACTGACGGTTTAAAGGCAGGTGAAATGAATCCTGTCTTTTTCCGGAAAGACAGGTTTGAACTTATCAGAACAAAAACCTTCTGGCTTTCAGAAACTCCCGAAGTTGCCGGATCAATGGCCTGGGGGGCCGGATTACCACGTATAGTGACCTGGGTTGAACTGGCAGACAAGGAAAATGACCGTCATTTTTATTTCTTCAACACTCATTTTGCTCATGACTCTGATTCTGCAAGAACAAGAAGTGCCAGGCTGCTGCTTGAAAAAGCTGACAGCATCGCCGGAGACTTCCCTATCATTATAACGGGAGATCTGAACATGCTTCCGGAGAGTGAAGGATATTCAGTACTGACCGGACCCTTTGAAAGTGTTCCCCTTCTGCGGGATTCATATGAGATATCGAAAAAGACTCCCGAGGGGCCGGTTTATACATTCAATGATTTCAGGGACAGGCCCGGAGAGGGAAGAATTGATTTCATCCTGATAAGGGATGGCATGAAGGCTCTTGAACACAGGACGGTGATCAGGAAGGAAAAGGGTGTATTCATATCGGATCACTGGCCCGTTATTGCAACAGTTTCTTTTCAATGATGCATTCAGCCACCCTGTCCTGTGTTATCAGGCAAAGCCGGTAACAACTGATTCAGCTGTTTCGTTTTAATGATACATTCAGTCACCTCGTCCTGCGGTATCCGGCAGGACGGTCGGCTGTCATCTTACCGGAAGTGCCGGAAATTTACCCCGCCGGCGGATGATTTTAGACGATTTTCCTGTATCTCCTTACAGCAAAGCCGGTAAAAAGGATCGCCAGGACCGTCAGGGATATAACATCCCTGCTTATATCAATGAGGCCCGAACCCTTCAGCATGATCATACGGTTTATACGTATCAGGTAAGCCATGGGATTAACAAGATTGAATTTTATTGCCCATACCGGCATACTATCGAAGGGAGTGAATATTCCGCTCATGAGTATAAAAATCATCATAAAAAAGAAGGCAACAAACATGAATTGTTGCTGACTTGACGAGAAAGTGGAAATAAACAGTGCGATTCCGAGTACGGCTATCATAAAGATGGCTGCACAGAGAAAGAATAATCCTATGCTTCCCTCAAATGGTATTTTGAAGATGAGTCTTCCAAGAGCCAGACCGAGAGCCAGGTCGAGAAGTCCAATAATGATGAAGGGTACCATCTTTGCCGTAATGAACTGATATTTCCTTATCGGTGTTACATTTATCTGTTCAATAGTACCTGTCTCTTTTTCCTTCACAAGGTTTAGTCCTGCAAGAAGAAATCCAATGGCGGTCACGAGTATCGCGAGAATACCCGGAAGCATGTAATAGCTGTAAACCAGCTTTTCATTATACCAGTATCTGTTTGTAATATCAATACCGGGAATAATTCCTGCAGTGCTGATGCTTCCCGGATTTTCCATAAGGATATTGATGTTGTAATCGCGTATGACACCGTTGAGATAGGTCCAGGAAAGCTGTGCCGTTGTTGCATTGATGGCATTGACTGATGCAAGGAGGGCGCCCGCTTTGCTGTTTCCTATATCCCTGCCGAAACCTTCGGGAATGTGCAGAATCACATCATATCTGTTTTTGTGAAGCAGGCTGCGGGCTTCCTTTTCAGAAAATGTTGAATGTCTGATCCTGAAAAATGAAGAACCTTCAAGCTGGTTTATCAGTCTCCTGGAATCAGAGCTCATATCCATGTCAATAATGCAGAGTCTTATTTCCTTGATCTCAAATGTCACAGCCGGTACGAGTATGAGCATCTGTACCAGGGGAACCGCAAAAATAGCCTTGCCGATGAATCTGTCACGGAAGATCTGCAGGAATTCTTTTCTTATAAGATATAATATGGTTCTCATTTTCAATACTATCAGTCAAGTGTCATGTTTTTGGGTTTTGACCGCTGCTTCTGTTTCCATCATTCCAGTCTGGTTTTAAAATTCCTGATACTCAGGCCCAGAAAAAATATGGTCATAATAGACAGTATCAGTGTCTCTTTCCATACGTAAAGGAATCCGGTTCCTTTTATCATTATGTTCTTTATTATCACTATAAAATATCTCGGAGGCAGAACCGATGCCACCACATCATATATTTTTGGCATGTTTTCAATAGGAAATATAAAACCTGACAGCAGGATTGCAGGGAGCATAAGCCCGATAAGTGAAATGAAGATTGCCTGCTGCATGTTTGAGGCGACTGTGGAAATGAATATTCCCAGGGAAAGGCTCAGTAGTATGTACAGCATGCTTTCGGCGAGAAGAAGTGTCAGACTCCCTTTGACAGACAGGTCGAATACCAGCCGTGAAAGCAATAATATCGCGATAACATTGATGAAGGAAAGAAGAAAATAGGGTGTTACCTTTCCGATGATTATCTGTGACGGTTTCAGTGGTGATACGAGAAGCACTTCCATTGTCCCGAATTCCTTTTCCCGGGCTATGGTGATTGAGGTCATCAGGGCGCAGATAAGGGTTAGGATCAGTGTTATCACTCCCGGAACAAACATGAAATGACTTTTAAGTCCGGGATTGTAAAACATTCTGACTTCGGGATTTACCATCATGGCGCCCGGCCTGCCTGATTCAGTATATTCACGGCTGAAATCCGATATGATAGCACTTGCATAACCGGTGATGAGGGTAGCGGTATTTGGTTCAGTGCCGTCAGCAATTATGCTGATGGCAGCTTTTCCCTCACTTACAAGGCTTCGGCCGAATTTTGAAGGGAAGATAATGACTGCTTTTGCCCTGCCGCTTTTCATGATTTCATCTGTTTCCTCGTAAGCGGTGAGGTCTGCTGTTTTCCGGAAGAAACCCGAAGAACAGATCCTGTCTGTTATTCCGGTAGTGATTTCATCCTTTGAGAAATCAAGAAAAGCTACTCCGGCATTCTTTAAATCAGTGCTGACAACAAACCCGAAAATAAGGATCTGTGCAACAGGTATTCCAAAAAGGATCACCAGTGTGCGGAAATCCCTGAAAATATGCAGGAATTCCTTACGGACAAATCCGAAAAATCTCTTCATTTGTTATTCTGTTCAGGATTATTCTTCATAAAACTGTTTTTTTCTGCATTGGCTTTTCTGTTCTGCAGGAAATACGGAATAATACAGATCAGTTATCCCGGATAATACCTGCGGAAGACCGTGCAATTCTCACGAACACTTCATCAACTGATGATGCATTATATTGTTTTTTAAGGTTTTCCGGTGTGTCCAGGGCAACAATCCTGCCTTCATTCATTATTGAAATACGGTCACAGTATTCAGCTTCATCCATGTAATGAGTGGTGACAAAGACTGTAATTCCTTGTTCGGCTGATTCATAGATCAGTTCCCAGAACTGCCGCCTGGTAAGCGGATCGACTCCTCCGGTAGGTTCATCCAGAAAGACGATTTTTGGATCGTGCAGGACAGCCACAGAGAAAGCAAGTTTCTGTTTTAATCCCAAAGGAAGGGATGCAATAAGACTGTCACCATATTCCTCAAAGCTGAGTCTTTTGAGAAGGTCTCCGGTTTTTTCAACAATGGTCTTTTTCCTCAGACCGTAAATACCTCCGAAAAGCATGATGTTTTCTTTTACGCTAAGGTCTTCATACAATGAGAATTTCTGGCACATATAGCCTATGTTCCTCTTTATCTGCTCTGCTTCAGTTTTTGCATCGAAGCCTGCAACTGTTACACTTCCCGATGTGGGTTCCGACAATCCCGACAATATCCGCAGAGCAGTTGTCTTGCCGGCCCCGTTGGCACCAAGGAAGCCGAATATCTCACCCCTGTAC
>JAAYKX010000013.1 GCA_012522155.1 Bacteroidales bacterium | reverse complement strand
TTTTAATTTAGGCCGCATATACAGCAACCATACAGCTGATAAGCATACAGGAGAATAAACATAAAAATCAAAATATGACAAGAAAAATGTTTCTGCTCGCGATAACATTAATTACAGCCTGCACCGGCCCGGAAAGCAGCAAAAGGGAGGCTCATCCGGCAATGTTTATCAATGAAAAAACCATTAAAACCGCAATCAGCGATTTTAAACCGGAATCACCGGAGGCCAATATTGCACTCTTTGAAAAAGGTGTGAGACATGCTGCCTCGTTATGGAGGCAGAGCGACGGAACAGCCGGTGAGTTTCTCCGGTTTGTAAAGGATAATTATATCAGTGACCCCCTGAAACGAAAATCTGTTTTTAACAAAGTATCTGACTATTTCGAATCAGTTTATGGCTATTTCAATGAAATAACCATAAGTCTCAGAAGGAACCTGGATGAGGCACGGGGGGAAATAGATGAGATTGACAGGATATTCGGAAATTACCCGCCGGGAGCCCACCTTCAGGACGACCTGTATTCCAACAAAACAGCATTTATGATTGCTCTTAATTTTCCTTACTTCAGCCTGGCGGAAAAAGAAGAATCAGGTCCCTCATGGAGCCGAGAGCAATGGGCAATGGCACGTCTGGGAGATATATTTGTATCGAGAGTGCCGGCAGAACTATTTCAGGCACTTTCAGCAGCAACAGGGAATGCCGAGATGTATATAGCCGGTTACAATATCCATATGGGAAAACTTCTGACTGATGAGGGCCGGAAAATTTTTCCGGACGACATGGTTCTTCTCTCTCACTGGAATCTCAGAGATGAAATAAAGGCGGACTATGCGGACAAGGTCAGCGGTCCGGGGAAACAGGAGATGATATTCAGGGTGATGGAGCGGATAATACGCCAGGAGATACCGGCAGATGTCATCGATAACCCGGAAGTGGAATGGTCTCCCTTTTCAAACAGCGTGACAAAAAATGGCAAATCATTTGAAGCGGTGGCTGAGGACAACATCCGTTACCAGCATATACTCAACATATTCAGGACAATGAAGGAGATAGACCCCTATTATCCGGAAATGAATACTGCCATCCTTCGCAGTTTTTCCCTGGAAATGGAAACCTCACAGGAAGAGGCTGAAGCACTTTTTGACAATTACCTCCGTTCACCCCAGCTTGCAAAAATTGCTGCTGTCATCAGGGAACGCCTGGGGCGGGATCTCAGGCCCTATGACATATGGTACGACGGATTCAAGACAAGGAGCAGCATATCCGAAGATTTTCTCAGTAGCAGGACCTCAAAACTGTATCCTTCTCCTGAAGCTTTTCATGCAGGAATGCCCCTTATGCTTAAAAAGCTTGGATGGAGTCCGGAAAGGGCAGAATATATTTCTTCCAAAATTGTGGTTGACCCGGCAAGAGGATCAGGACATGCCTGGGGGGCAGGCAGGAAAGGATCGCTTTCACACCTCCGTACAAGGATTCCGGAAAACGGAATGGATTACAAGGGCTATAATATAGCAGTTCACGAATTCGGCCACAACGTGGAACAGACCATCAGTCTTTATGATGTTGATCACTACATGATGTCAGGGGTCCCCAACACTGCTTTTACCGAAGCGGCTGCCTTCATCTTCCAGCACAGGGACCTGATGCTTCTTGACTTAAATGATGAAAATCCGGAAAAGGAAAAATCAGAAATCCTCGACAATGCCTGGTCACTGATGGAAATTATGGGTGTTGGAATGGTGGACATGAAAATGTGGAAATGGATGTATGAGAATCCCGGGGCAACACCGGCCATGCTCAGGGAAGCCGTAGTCAGTATCGCTGCCGCTACCTGGAATGAGTATTTTGCCCCGCTCATCGGCGTAAAAGACACTCCACTGCTGGCAATATATTCCCATATAGTCAACGCCCCGCTTTACCTTGCAAATTATTCATACGGACATGTCATTCAATTCCAGATCGAGGAATTCATGAAAGGAAAAAAACTGTCTGACGAGATGGACCGTATTTATAAACTGGGACGCCTTACTCCCCGTCAATGGATGATTGAGGCGGTGGGATCAGAAATCTCAGCACAACCGCTGCTTGATGCCGTTGACAGGGTACTCGGAAACTAACCATCCGGCCTTGTGACCATAGTAAAAGGAGATCATTCCGTAAGCGAATATCTTCTCAGTTATAAATTCGATTATATCTTTTTTACCGGCAGCTCCGAAATTGGCAGTTACGTGATGCAGATTGCTTCCCCCTTCCTTCCATACGGAGGTGTGGGATACAGTGGCTCCGGCAGGTCATATTGCCTCTATGGTTGAAGGCGGCTTGGCTGTCATGCTGTAAGTTACACTGACAACACCGGGAACCTCGCTTGTAATGTCAGCAGCCAGTTTCTCAAGAATTTCGTATGACAGCCTTGAAGGAGTTGCCGTTCTTGAATCAGTGCTGTCCCAGCATCTGACTTCTATCTGCTGCCCGAAATCACGCCTGCCCTCCCTTACACCTGTCACCCTGTCGGAATGCAGAATGGCCATATACTGAAATGCACCGCTGTCTGCAAGGGCTTTTTCAACTATCACTGTAGCTTTCCTTACTGTATCAAGCCTTTCAGCTGTCACTTCACCTATTATCCTGGCTGCAAGTCCCGGTCCCGGAAAGGGTATCCTTTCCAGCATCTCTTCCGGAAGACCCAGTTCCCTGCCTGCAAGTCTTACCCCGTCTTTTCGCAGCTGAACAAGAGGTTCTATTATATGATATCCCAGGGTTTCCCGCGGATCTATCCCCAGCTGGGCAAAAACATTGTGCTGCCTCTTGATTCCCGCCACCGTTTCATCAACATCAGTAAGAATAGTACCCTGAAGCAGGAACCTGGCACCACTTTCCCTGACAAGTCTTCCGAAAACCTTTTTATAAAAAGTATTTGTTACTGCCTCTCTTTTTTCCTCGGGGTCAGTCAGCCCTTTCAGTGAATCAAGAAACTCCGTCCTGGCATCGGCTATCTGCACATCAACCCCAAGTTCATGAAATACTGACGAGACCCATTCAGCCTCGCCCTCACGAAGGAGTCCGTTCTCAACTATGACAGTCCTGAGCCGCTTGCCCAGTGCCCGATGCCCGAGCATTGTCACCACTGAAGAGTCGCCCCCGCCCGAGAGAGCATTAATGGCAATACCGTCTCCGACAGCTGATTTAATCGATTCTACCTGTTCCTCAACAAATTTCCCCGGATCCAGGTCTTTAAGATTTATTCCTTTTATCATTGTTTATATATTTAATGTTAACAGCTACGTCCTTGCTTCTTTTTGTATAAACACTGGTTTGTTCATATTTCCAATATTTTTAAACCAATTCAAATATATTTTGTTTTTATTAAATATACCCGGTAATACCAGTATATCTCTTATATTTTACAGATCCGGAGAAATATTATTACAGCAATTTCAACAATTTATAATTCTTTTATTTAATTTTAAAAACCATCATTCAAGGCATTGGTTTTGTATATAAATCAAATTTTCAAATAAATCAATTTCAACTTAACATGGCAAATTTTATTGACGATTTCATGCTTACCTATGGCTCTGAGGTTAGCAGACAACTGTCTTCAAACCTGAATGTTGACCAGGGTACTGTTCAGAAGCTTATTCCCGAACTGGCTCCGCTCATCCTCGGCGGACTCAAAAAGCAAAAGGATGAACAGGGAGGAGATGCAAGAGTAAACCATATTCTTAACAAATATGGTGATTCATCAGTACTCGGCAACATAAAAGATCTTATCTCAGGCAAGCTGAGTGACAGCAGTGCCGACGCAAACCTTGGCGGACTGCTTGGAGATAAAGGAGGTATGACGGCAGCCGGGGCCCTCGGTAAAAAAATGAATATCGACCCTTCAATTATTATGAAGATAATACCTGCCCTGGCTCCTCTTGTCCTGGCAGCCCTTACAAAGAAAAGGGATACAGGCAAAGCCGGGATCGGAGGAATAGGATCGCTGCTTGATGCCAGCGGTGACGGAAAAATACTTGATGATATTGCCGGTTTCATTTTAAAGGGAGCAGGCGGCACATCAGCAGGCATGGGAAAAAATATTCTTGGATCAATCCTTGGCGGTATGACAAAAAAGCATTAGGTCCCGCCGGTGACATAACAAAATCCCCTGTGACAGTCAGCCTGTTTCCGGGGATTTTCTCTTTATATAGTCTCTGATATTCAGTATCACTGAAATTGTCAAAGCTCCAATAAAACCGGAAAGGGTTATATTATCCACCAGGGCGGAACTGAAATCCAGTCCTGTAATCCTGTCTGCAAGATATTTCATATATGAAGCCGGCAGTCCCTTTTCCCCGAGCTTCTCAAGCACTCTGAAATGCCAGTCGGTTAAAGGACAGTAACCATAAATACCGCTTACCAGTCCGGACAATGACCATGACAATCCCGTCAGTCCGAGTGTTAAAAGGTTATAAATTCTTGTCTTCTTCCATATCCAGCCGGACAGGTTGAATATCACGAGTGAGGAATGAAAAACCAGAAAAAAAACATCAACAGCTTTGTAAATCATTAAACATCTGTCATTAGGCCTGTAACAAAAAAAGGACTCCTGCCAAAGCGGGGCGAAGGAAAGGAGAACGGAAGCGGATTACTCACTCCCTATTTCAGGAATATCTCAAGTACCGGTATTTCCACTGCCGGCTTAAGTACCGGAAGAGTAAGTGACAGATCATTTTTATTACCTTCCCGGGGGGCCGACATGCTTATTTCTGAGGCATCATGCAGGAACTGGACATATTTTATTTTATCAGCCATGTTCGCAAGAGTCAGACTGCCAAGCGGGTAAGCAAGCAAATGAATATAAAGCCTGTTCGTTGCCGGATTATACGTAAGAAGTGTATTTTCAGGACTTGTGAATCCTTCGGGTGCTTCGGTGCATCCGTAAATGGAACGGCTGTTTACCCTCATCCATTTACCCATGGCATTCAGTCTCTCCTGTGCCCTGTAATCAAATTCCCCCCTGGCCGTCGGTCCCACATTAAGAAGCACATTGCCTCCCTTGCTTACTGATTCAATAAGGAGTTCAAGCAGTTGGGCAGGACTCTTCCATGTTGTTTCATCACGGTAATAGCCCCACGATCCGGAAAAAGTCTGACATGTTTCCCAGGGTACTCTCCTGCCGTCAACCTCAGGCCATCCGGCAACCTTGTACTGTTCGGGGGTTGTAAAATCCCAGCCTCCTTCAACATCTCCCAGGTCAAGACGGTCATCCACAATAATACCGGGCTGCAGCGAACGGGCCAGTTTGAGAAGATTTTCCGAATCCCAGTCATCACGGCCCTTGCCGTTTTTACCCGGGAACGAAAAGTCAAACCATATAATACTTATTTCCCCGTAATTGGTCAGCAGTTCCCTCACCTGGTTCTTCATGTATTCCCGGTATTTATTCATATCCTTTCCCCGGTTCAGTTTTTCATATGCGGCATCCGTCTCCTGCCTCATGGGATGATTCCTGTCAATTGTATAATCGGGATGATGCCAGTCAAGCAGTGAATAATAAAACCCGACTTTCAGTCCTTCCGCCCTGAAAGCCTCGACAAACTCTTTTACCAGATCCTTTTTAACCGGTGTATTTGTCGATTTATAGTCAGTATATTCCGAATCAAACAGACAGAATCCCTCATGATGCTTTGCCGTCAGGACAACATATTTCATTCCTGCCTGCCGTGCCATTACAGCCCATTCTTTCGGATTATAAAGATCGGGCTCAAACATTCCGAAATATTTCCTGTATTCCTCTGCGGTGATCCTTTCCCTGTTCATTATCCATTCATGCCTTGCCGGCATGGAATACAGGCCCCAGTGTATGAACATTCCGAAACGTGCTTCAGTCCACCATTTCATTCTCTGTACTTTCTGCGCTTCAGTTTCCTTTGGAAGCTGTGCCCGGGATAACTGAGGGATTATCAGCAGAAAAATCATAATCATAACTGTGATACAGGTTCTGTTTTTCATGCTTTTGTTTTTTGAATTAATATTGTTGTTTAAAAATATCTTTTCTGCAGAATAGCCACCAGATCCCCCTCAGCCAGTTTAACCGGATTGTTCTTGGATTCGGTGTTCAGAGCTATTTCCTGCAGTCCCTCTTCACCGATGCCGGCCTGCCTCAGCCCCGGCAGATTCAGCTCAGCACTCAGTTCATAGAGATATTCAA
>JAAYKX010000132.1 GCA_012522155.1 Bacteroidales bacterium | reverse complement strand
TTTGCTTCGTACCTGTCAACCGTTTCCGGTTTTGCCATCAGGGGCGTATGAACTGAATAGTAGCACATATTTATAAAAAAGGGACGGTTTTTGTGTTGCCTGATTACCTGCACCAGTTCGTCTGAAAGCCGGTCTTCAAGGTGTTCCCCCTCCCTGCGGGGTTTGAGGTTCGGAAAGCTGACCCCGTCCCTGTCGTAAGGATCAAAATAATTGACCGGTTGGCCCATATCGCTTCCGCCTATATTCAGATCGTAGCCCTGTTTTTCCGGATAATAGTCATCCGGCCCGAGATGCCATTTCCCGATGTGGCAGGTAAAATAACCACTTGTCTTCAGTAATTCGGCAATTGTAATTTCTTCCAGTTCCAGCCAGTAGGGATTCGAGGGAGTTTTCAGATTTCTGCCATTATTTTCCTCGTAAGGAGGAGGTGTTCCGATATTACCGTCCGGAACCTGAAATTTTGCACGTATCCAGTCAGTTATTCCTGTACGTGCAGGATATCTTCCCGTCTGAAGGGATGCACGGGTGGGAGAGGAGACGGCACAGGCTGCGTAGGCATTATTGAAAATCATGCTTCGGGCTGCAAGCCTGTCAAGGTTTGGTGTTTCATAAAAACGGCTGCCATTGAATCCCACATCCCTCCAGCCGAGATCATCAACCAGAAGAAAAATGATATTTGGATTTTCCTTCGGAGCTTCCTGTGCTTTTGTAACAGCTCCTGCCAGAATCAGCAATCCGGCGGAGCAGGAGATGATTTCTTCTTTCATCTGTCTTTATTTTAATTTTTATTTTCAGATAACTTGTCCCGGGTTATCGGGAACTTGTCCCGGTTTACCCGAAGGCCTGTCCCGGTCTGGCGGACCGGCAGGCCGGACAGTATCCTGTTTAATTTTCAGGGATTCTCAGGAAGTGTTATGAATTTTGCAAGAATTGCACCCAAGAGATAAAGTGCTGCATGGATCCATATAACTCCCTCACTTCCTAAATGTCCGATAAAAAGTCCTATAATGGCAGGACCAACAAACACTGATAATCCTGCTCCAAGATTAAGGATTGCTATTGCAGCTCCCTTATCTTCCTTCACCAGTGTGGGTACGAGTGCAGAAAGAGGCACATAGCCCGATAAAGTGGCTCCCCACAGGATACCGCAAATGAGTACAACCCAGAAACTGCTGCCCGAAAGCTGTACGGAATAGAAAAACAGGAGTGTGGTGATCATACAGCCAATGCAGCCAAACCATATAATTGTATTACGCCATCCTAACTTATCTCCGACAAATCCGAAAATCAGATTGAACAAAATATTGGCAGTAAATATTGTGCCCCATATCTTAAGCCAGTCAGCCGTGGAAAATCCATGTCCGTAAAGATATATCGGGAGGAAAACCGGAAATGCAAACTGGGCAGTGGTATTTATGATCCTCACTATTCCTCCGAGAAGGACTTTCGGTTCTTTTTTTACAATTGTGAGCCCCTTTAAAAGCTCCTTTAATTTATTTTTCTGTTTTTCTTTATTTTGAGGGGGAAAGGGAGCCCGGTTGAAAATGATTGCAAATAATCCTCCCAGCAGGAC
>JAAYKX010000131.1 GCA_012522155.1 Bacteroidales bacterium | reverse complement strand
GCATATATTTTCCCTTATTTAATAACAGAAAACAATGAAGCCTGACATCTCCATAATAATTTGAATTAAAAAAATTTAAACAGATGAAAAGAAATAACCAGTTAAATTTTTTTGCAACAACCGGAGTTATTATCGCTGTTTTATTAGCTCACCATCCCAAATTTTGTCCCGCACAGCAGTCACATGACAGCAGTCCGCCCAATGTGATTTTTATTTTAAGCGATGACCACAGGTATGACTTTATGGGATTCACAGGTGAATTGCCATGGCTTAAAACTCCCGGTATGGACCGTCTGGCGAAAGAAGGAGCCTGGTTTCCGAATGCCTTTGTAACTACTTCACTATGTTCACCCAGCCGGGCTTCAATATTGACTGGCCAGTACAGCCATACCCACGAAGTTGTGGATAACTCATCAGCTGTACCCGACAAACTGGTTTTTTTTCCGCAATACCTTCAGGAAAGTGGTTATCAAACTTCCTTTTTCGGAAAGTGGCACATGGGAAGTGCTTCTGATGACCCGCGTCCGGGATTTGATCACTGGGAAAGCTTCAGGGGCCAGGGGGTCTACTATAATCCTTTGCTCAATATTAATGGTGAACATGTCAGATATACAGACTCAACATATACCACCCGCCTGCTTACAGATCATGCCATCGAATGGTTAAGATCACGCAACAGGAACAAACCTTTCTTTCTCTACCTCTCACACAAGGCTGCCCATGGCCTGTATGAGCCGGCACCGGAACACCTTGGAATATATGAAAATGTGGATCTGGAACTTCCGGTATCATTTTATACATCCGCCCAACCGGTAAAAGGGAAAAGTAAACCTTATGGATACAGGAAATACTTTGGAAAAGATAAAGATTCCATAACTGATCCGGCAAAAGGGGAGGAATATTACGGAAAGGGAAGGGTGCCCGACTGGCAGAAGATGCAAAGAGAAAGCTGGCACGGGGTTGATTATATGTATCATGCACAACATGTTAATCTTGAAACATTGATAAAAAGATATTGTGAACTGCTTTTGTCACTCGATGAAAGCATCAGTGACATACTTCAATTTCTGGATAAAGAAGGATTGACGGATTCGACCGTGGTAATTTATATGGGTGACAACGGACATCTGTTCGGAGAGCACGGGCTTATAGACAAGAGGCATTTTTATGAAGAATCGGTAAAAATTCCATTCCTGATAAGATGTCCTGAAATGATTAACAAGGGCACTGTCATTGAGCAGATGATACAAAATATCGATATTGCACCTACTATACTTGATTTCGCAGGCATAGAGAAACCTTCCCAAATGCAGGGACTGTCGTTTGTTCCCCTTCTGAGGGGTGAGGACGAAGGCTGGAGGGACAGAATTTTCTATGAGTACTACTGGGAGAATAATTATCCCCAGACACCTACCATGCACGGAGTGCGCACTGACAGATTTAAATTCATCAGATATCACGGAATATGGGATACCAATGAACTGTACGACCTGCAAGAGGATCCGTACGAGATGAACAACCTGATTGCCAGTCCGGAACATCAAAAACTTATCAGTGAACTTTCCGGTCAGATCTACGACTGGCTGGAGAGCACCGGGGGTATGCATATCCCCTTGAAGAGAACAGGGAAAAAGGGTGGAGACCATAGAAATCAGGGATTATATTAAATTTTTTGTTTATGATTTGTTTAATCGATCTTAAAAATCCACATCTTTTGGGTATGGTCATGTTCTTGAGGGGCTCTGCCCGAAAGGCCTGTGAGGTTGAAAAAATTTGTGATGCGAAGCAAAAACCGGGATTAAAGCCACCTCTTTCGGTGGTGGATAATCCGATTTTAGCAAATTTTTTAATTTTGAAAAGGCAGAGTGTGGCAGCTGCAATTCTTTTTTTAGCAATACTGTTTTTGCATTCGTGTAATATTAATGATAACAGGATCCATATTGCCGGGAATGAATCAAATGACCTGGTCAAGGTTTTAAAAGGAAAGGAAAATATTCAGTTAAAATTATATAGTGATCCGCTTGAAGCTGCCGGTAAGGCCCGGAGAAAAGAGGCGCTGCTGGTGCTGGCTGACAATTATCCGGTCAGTAAAGTCATACTGAGTGATGATTTTTATAAACTGGTAAAGGAAAAGGAGTTGAGGGCATATATTGAATTTCCTGACCGTCTGCCGGAAGCAGAAACCGGAAAAACAGAAAAGGCTGATGCCGAACGTGCAGTTGTCAACTCCCGGTTTTTTAATGGCCGGCCTGACAGCCTGGGAATATTGAGTATCAACGGACTTCATTACCTGGAGATTCCTCCGGGAACTGGTAAGACACATATTGTGGCAGCTAAAGTTGCAGGTTTTGACTCTGCAATATACGGCCTGCCTGAAAAGAGTATGCCTCTTTTGATTGAAATGGAGGATTATCCTCTTCTGATTTCTGCAACTAACCTCAGCAGTTTTGTCACAGGAAGGTATGCCCCTAAAGAGGAGTGGGCAGCTATCTGGATGCATATACTTGAGTTTGTAATGCCAGGACTACAGGTTGAAAATCTCGACTGGCAGCCTGTTGTCAGGCCTTTTCTGGCTGCAGAGGAAGTATTCCCCGAAAAATTTCAGCTGCAGGCTCTCCAAAGAGGTATTGAGTGGTACAAAAATGCCAGGATGCTCATTCCTACATCCTGGGAGGATACACTCAGCAGTTTGGTGGAGTCGGGAATACAACGGATAAAATATTCCCCTGAAATACCTCCTGGCGATGGCTCAAATGGTGTGTTTGAGTGCATATTCTCGGAGATTGATGAGAACGGGAGTCAGCCCATAGGAATTATGAAGAGAGGTGATTGCATAAGTGAAACATCAATGGCCTTTGCTGCTGCAGGGAAAGTATTTGACAATAGTGAATACCTTGAAATTTCCAAAAACCTGCTGGATTACTATCTGCTGAATTCTTATGCACTGAAAAAGGAGTACGGGGACCCTGGTCACGGGGCTTACGGACTAATACCATGGGGGATCAGTAATCATGCCTGGTATCGTGCCAGCTACGGTGATGATAATGCCCGGTTTATACTTGCTGCAATAACGGCAGCTGCCCTTACCGGCTCAGACCACTGGGATGAGATACTTATGAGGTCGCTCGTTGCCCTGCTCCGGACTACAGGGAAAAATGGCTTCAGGGGAAGCAGGATCAATCTGGAGGATTTTCAGAAAAACGGATGGAGGTTCTATTATAACCGGGAAATAATTAATCCGGCTCCTCACTTCGAGTGTTACCTGTGGGCCTGCTTTTTATGGGCTTATGACAAGACAGGAGATCCCCTGTTCTTAGAACGTGCTAAAAGGGGAATTAATATTATGATGGAGCTTTATCCGGATGGGTGGCGGTGGACAAACGGACTGGCACAGGAGAGGGCCCGGATGATCCTTCCCCTGGCATGGCTTGTCAGGACAGAAGATACTCCCGGAAACAGGGAAATGTTAATGACTGTGGTGAACGATTTTCTGAAACTGCAGGATCAGACAGGAGCAATCCGGGAAGAGCTGGGTGATATTAAGATGGGTAAATACCCGCCTCCTCAGTCAAACGAGGCATACGGAACAAATGAAGCTTCCCTGATCGCTCAAAACGGCGATCCGGTGAGTGACCTGCTATATACTACCAATTTTGCTTTCCTGGGATTGCATGAAGCTGCCTTTGCGACTGATGATGAAGGGATAAAAGGAGCTGCTGATAAGCTGGCTGAATTTTTATGCCGTATACAGGTTTCTTCCAAAGGGCATCCCGAACTTGACGGAGGATGGATGAGGGCTTTTGACTTCAGGAGATTCGAGCACTGGGGGTCAAATGCAGATCACGGATGGGGCGCATGGTCAATTGAAACAGGCTGGACACAGGGCTGGATAACAGCAATACTCTCCCTTCGAGAAATGGATACATCAATCTGGGAGCTGACCGAAAATACTGAGATATCCCGGTATCACGACAAACTGAAGAAAATGTTAATTCCTGACTAATAAATGACTATAATAAATTTATGAACCTAAAAAACAGCATCTCCCCTGAACGGGGCAGTTTTATCCTCCTCTTGTCAATTTGCTTCGTTGCCTCACTGGGAGGAGTACTTTTCGGATTCGACACTGCAGTGATCTCAGGAACATTCGGAATGGTTGAGTCACAATTCGGACTTACAAAGTTACAAGTGGGATGGTTCGGCAGCTCGGCCCTGACAGGAGCGATTGCAGGGGCTTTTATGGCAGGTGCATTAAGTGACAGGTATGGACGAAAGCCTGTGCTGAAATTAGCAGCACTGCTGTTTTTTGTTTCTGCTCTGCTATCTGCTATACCCCCCGATTTCAGGTTTTTGGTAATGGCAAGGCTTATTGGTGGCTTAGGCGTGGGTATGGCATCTGTGCTGTCACCTATGTATATCTCTGAATTTGCCCCGGCAGGAATAAGGGGCAGGCTTGTTGCCCTCTACCAGTTGTCAATTGTAATAGGGATCCTCCTGGCATATTTTTCCAACTGGCTCTTACTGAAGTATTCCAATTCAGTATCAGCTATTTTTACAACCGGCATTCTAAATAAAGTATTTTCTGCAGAAGTGTGGAGAGGAATGTTTGCCGCAGAGATGATACCCGGCGGACTGTTTCTTGTATTGCTCTTCCTTGTGCCTGAGAGTCCCCGTTGGCTTATAGATAAGGGGTATACAGAAAAAGGAGCCTTCCTGCTCCGGAGGATTAACGGTAATGCAGATGAAGAAGTTTTTGCGGGCAGCAGACTTCATAGTGAGAAGAGGACAGGCTTGTCGGAATTGTTAAAACCAGGCCTAAGGAAAGCCCTGATCGTGGGTGTGGGGTTGTCTGTTTTCGGACAGTTCACAGGTGTAAATATTATAATATATTATGGTCCGACAATACTCGAAGACGCCGGATATGCTCTTGGCAGTGCTGTTCAGTTTCAGGTGCTGATAGGTATCATAAACCTTATTTTTACAGTCGTGGCCCTGTTGAAGATTGACAGCTGGGGACGAAGACCGCTGCTGATAGGTGGGATGGTGGCTGTATGTATCTCACTTTTAGGAATAGGTACCCTTTTCCTCACCGGTACGGCAAGCGGCATATGGACAGTAGCTCTGTTGTGTATCTATATCGGCAGTCTGGCGATCTCCATTAATGCCGTCATATGGGTGCTTACAGGGGAGATATATCCTACTCATATAAGAGGCAGGGCAATGTCGGTGGCTACCTTTGCAAACTGGTCGACCAACTTTGCCGCAGCATTTCTGTTTCCATGGTATGTTTCTATTGTGGGAATGGGAACGGGCTTTTTTACATTTGCGGGATTCTGCCTGATCGGGACCATTTTTTTCTGGAAGATGGTACCTGAAACAAAAGGGAAAAGTCTCGAAGAGATAGAAAAGATGTGGGTGAAAGTAAGCGATGAATAGCCCTTATAAATAAAATATAATAAGTGAAGAATAGTCCTTATACTTAAAATTCAATAAGCGATGAATAGCCCTTATACTTAAAATATTGTAATATATTATGGTCCGACAATACTCGAAGACGCCGGCTTTGCTCTTGGCAGTGCTGTTCAGTTTAAGGTGCTGATAGGTATCATAAACCTTATTTTTACAGTCGTGGCCCTGTTGAAGATTGACAGATGGGGAGGAAGACCGCTGCTGACAGGTGGGATGGTGGCTGTATGTATCTCACTTTTAGG
>JAAYKX010000130.1 GCA_012522155.1 Bacteroidales bacterium | reverse complement strand
CTGAAGGCTTCGTTTTTCAAATACGGTGAATATGCTGATCAGCAGAAAGCTGAAAATGCTTTCAGAAACCTCAGCTCTGCAAGTGCAGATCAGTGGGAAGAGCGGGCCGGCATACTCATGGAAAACCAGATATGGCTGTACCGTTCAAATACCGGAAATTATACAAAGATCAGGATAATTTCCGTCCTGAAGGAAGACAGAGCCTTGCAGGAATATGTAAGATGTACATTCGAGTGGGCTTATCAGCCTGACGGAACCTTAAGCTTTCCAGGCAAATGATGCCGGATCTGGCAAATAGGGTTTTTGGTATCTCTCAACAAACAGATTTTCAGAATATAGTCCTTGAGGTTTTTAAATTACAGTCAGAAAAGAATCAGGTTTACAGGGATTTTGTCAGATATCTCGGGATTGATCCGGCTGATGTGAGACGGACGGAAGATATTCCCTTCCTTCCTGCCGGCTTTTTCAGAAATCACAGGATAATAACCGGATCCCGGAGCGGGAAACTGGTTTTTGAAAGCAGCGGTACAGGCGGAGCTATGACCAGCCGGCATTATATTGCCGATCCGGAGGTTTATGAGATGAGTTATCTGGGGAGTTTCCGGCTTTTCTACGGAAATCCCTCAGAATATTTTATTGCAGCCCTTCTGCCGTCCTATACTGAAAGAGGAAATTCATCACTTGTTTATATGGCCGCCGGTTTAATAAAAAAAAGTGCTTTTTCACAGAGTGGTTTTTACGGGAAAAACATTGATGACCTGCTGGAAAATATCAGAAAAGCCCGTGCGGAGAAAAGGAAAATAATCCTGCTGGGAGTAAGTTTTGCGCTGCTTGATCTGGCTGAAAAATATTCACCTGATCTTTCAGGGGTCATTGTTATGGAAACAGGCGGAATGAAGGGCAGGAGAAGGGAGATGACGAGGGAGGAACTCCATGCGGTGCTGAAAAAAGGATTTAATGTGAAGAACATACATTCGGAATACGGGATGACCGAGCTTCTGAGTCAGGCATATTCGGGAGGCGATGGCCTGTTCCGTTGTCCGCCGTGGATGAGGATACTTATCAGGGATCCCCGCGATCCTCTATGTATCATGGAAGAGACGGGACAGTCCGGCGGAATAAATATTGTTGACCTTGCAAACATTCATTCCTGTTCTTTCATTGCAAGCGACGACCTGGGAAAGATTGATGACAGTGGCAGCTTTGAGGTTCTCGGCAGGTTTGACAACAGTGACATCCGCGGCTGTAACCTGCTGATGGAATAGTTGCCCTGACGGGCTGACCCGGCAAGCGGGAAGCACACAGTCTACAGGCCCAGTTTTGTTCTGACAGCCGGGGGTATCGCGTCCTTATGAACCATGATGAACAGTGTTTTTGCACGGACATAGCTTTCCGACATGTAAAGGTATCCGCCAAAGGCGTTCCTTTCTGTTCCCCATGAATTTTTGGTCTTGTAATATTTGGTACCGTTCTGGTCCTTTACTATTCCGGTGAGATGCATCAGGTGGTCATCGGTGGTGGTGAAATTCTCATAGCCGGCCTGTCTGATCTCCTGGCTTACATTCAGCTCCGGTCCGGGGGATTCGACTTCCGGTGATGCAGCAGTTCCGGTACGCTGAGCCGGACTCCTTTCAAACCTGTCCCTGTCTGTTACTGGTCCCCCCGCTGCCGGCAGACCGGCAGGTATCACAGCATATCCCTTCTGATGGGAAAATCCGCTTTCACTCACATCTCCGTCCCAGTTAACCGTATAGCCCTGGCTGAAGGAATAGTCCATTATCTCAATCAGTTCATCAAGGGGAACATTGTAAAAGCGTTCCATTGCCCAGTTGTCGGGCACTTCAAGGATACCCCTGGTATAAAAGGGAAAATGGGTGAATGATGTTATCTGGACATAGTCTGAACTGTTGATACCAAGGGAGGCAGCAAAGCTGAGGGGGGTATAGGTATTGCCCCTGTATGTAAAAGATTCCGGGATTTCTCCCAGGTAAGTGTCGAGGATGGAACCCAGTATTTTTTTGTACTGCTCACTTTCATTTCTTCTCTGAACGGGAACAGGTGCAACGGCATTGATGAACTCCTGTAATTCACTGTGATTATGTGTGGGTGATCCGTAGTTGAGACCGGAATAGATTTCGTCGGGAACAATGCCGTATTCAGTGAACACATTCATCCAGTCGTGTGAGAGACCTCCGGGACCGAGATTTCCTCTCCCTCTGCGAAGGTAATTGTCTCTCAGCCGGTTTTCATAATTTTTCCGTACAATGAACATTTCAGAAAGGTCATATTCACCTTTCCCCATGCGCAGTAATTCCGATTCAAAAAACGAGGTTGTTGCAAAACACCAGCATGTGCCGGTCGCTGCCTGGTTCTTCACGGGAGTTGCCTTCAGATCTGTCACGCTTGTGAATTGGTATCCCTCCTGAACGGGGGAAGCAGATGATTTATCTTTCCTTTGAGCCTGTACTGAAATAACAAGAACAAATGAAAGTGTCAGAAGCAGGATTTGTTTTTTCATGGGTTTATTGATTTTATTTTAAATTCGGATAATATGCATTTTCAATGTGTTCAATCTGATAGTGACTGCCTCTGCTGATGATGGTGATGATATCGAAGCGGCTGTCCTTATCGATGTTGTATCTTTTTATGTATCTCTCGGCTGCTAATATAAGAGATTTTTGTTTTCCGGGAGTTACAGCGGAGGCAGGATCAATCAGATAGTCTGCCGATCTGGTTTTCACTTCAGCAAAAACCATGAATTCTTCGGTTTCGGCAATTATATCAATTTCAAGTCTGCCGGATTTCCAGTTGCGGTACAGTATCCTGTATCCCTTTCCGGCAAGATATTTTGCTGCCTCTTCTTCGCCCCTCTGTCCCAGGTCGTGCGATTCAGCCATCTCAGATTTCGATAAGCTTGTTTTTTATTGCAAAAAGGATGAGGCTGGCGGTATTTTTTGAATTGGTTTTTCCAAGAAGATTTGCCCTGTGTTTATCGACAGTTCTCTTGCTGATGAATAACTCATCAGCGATTTCCTGATTGGACAGTCCCTCGCAGATTTTTGCCAGAATCTCCTTTTCTCTGCGGCTCAGGTTTGCTGACCTGCTTTCATGTTCCCGGTGCTTTATCCTCTGGATGACATGATGCAGCAGTTCCTGCGAAAAGTAAGTGCTGCCCTTCATCACGGCGTGAATGGCATCCCGGACCTCGGATATAGCTGAATCCTTGAGCAGAAAGCCTTTTACACCGGCGTCAACCATTCTGTAATAATAATCCTCCTCCCCGTACATCGAAAGAGCGATGACCCTCATATCCGGATTGATCCTGAGACCTTTTCTTGTTGCATCTATACCATCCATCTCAGGCATATTGATGTCCATCAGGGCAATATCTGCCCTTATTGACTGTATCAGTTTCAGAAATTCATATCCGTTTGATGCTTCCCCGGTTACTTCAAAATCTTCAAATGAATTGAGAAGGATCTTCAGTCCGTTCCGGAAAAGCTGATGATCATCAACTATGATTATG
>JAAYKX010000129.1 GCA_012522155.1 Bacteroidales bacterium | reverse complement strand
CGTTGGTATAACCGTCCAGGATTCATCCCAGTCGGCAAGATTGTAGATATGCCTTTCAGAAGCTCCGTTTGTAACCCTGAATCCTTTGCCGTAGCTGTACGGACAAACGGTATGGTCGCTGCCTCCTGCTGCATATGTTTCTGAATTCAGCCTGAAAATACGGTCCATTATTTTGATACTGCCGATCGGATGCTCCAGTGTTATCTTATGTATTTCACCCCACTTCCATTTTGAAACATCATTCCCGAATGACTCTGAAAGTTTTCCGGCGGCATCCCTGAAGCTTCTGAAAATAATATCATCAAGGGTCTCCGTTTCCGGCGTCCTGATATCATCCACCCATTCGTCGGGCCCCTCTTTTAATATCCTGTAGATATAATAGTCCTTTATTGATCCCGGAAGCTGGTCATAGAGCTCATCCAGCTCATCACCAAGCAGGTTTTCCGCAAAACAGTCAGAAAAGAACTCAAAGACTGTGGGCGGCAGCTTGTCTGCACTCATATCATAATCCCAGGCTGTCATAAGGTCAAGCATCTGACTTTCAACTGCGTTCATTTCAGATACCCTGTCACCTACCCTGAGGATAAAGGGTGTAAGCAATCTTGCATAGGCAGAATGCTGGTCAGTGAGCATTCTCTTGAAATCATCAACATCATGCTTTTCCTTCTCTTCTATCATCTCCCTTATCCTGTCTATCCTGTAAGGGACATAGAACCTGAATGAAATATAGTATGGGTATTCATCGCTTACTGTCTTGTTGTTTGCCGAAGAAACATAACCCGCCTCCGGATTGAAGCTGTATGGAAGCTGTCCGGGTACAACATAACCCTTCCAGTCAAACTCATCCGTTTGTCCCGGTCTGATCATTGAACCATAACCCTTTCTGACAGGGATACCTCCTCCGGTAACAATTCCTATATTTCCTTCCGTGTCGGCATATGCAAAATTCTGACTTACGGAACTGAAATATTCCACTCCTTCCCTGAAGTCTTCCCAGTTCTCCGCCCTGTTGACTGAATACACCGCCCTCAGCTCGTCACTGGGGTCGTAGCCTGACCACCGCATGCTCAGAACAGCATTTTCAACATTCTGCAAACCGGATATAACAGGTCCCCTGTGGGTAAATTTCAGAAACAAAGTATCGGTCCTGCCTGTTTTCGATCTTATAATCTCCTTTCTGACCAGCATATCCCTCCATTCACCATTGAAATAATACTGATCCTCATTTTCCGGATTTATTTCTTCCCTGAAAAGATCAACATCATCAACCATAAGATTTGTCAGTCCCCAGGCTATGTTGTCATTGTGGCCTGCAACGATAAAGGGTTCACCGGGAACCATCACACCCGTCACGTTCAGTTTCCCGGGTACAACCTGATGCATCTGCATCCATATTCCCGGAGACGATAATCCAAGGTGCATATCATTGGAGAAGAGTGGCATACCCGTGGTACTCCTGTTGCCTGACACTGCCCAGTTATTGCTTCCCGAAAAGGAGTGTATTCCAAGGGCTTCAAGCTGATCGAGTGAAGAAATGAAATCGCGGGCTTCCCTGAGAATGTCATCCCCAAGACTGAAATCAGGAAACACCGATGAAGATTCCACGCCCCAGTCCGGAACCAGTTGCGAGACTTTCTCCTCTCCCATTTTCTCTGTAAGCCTGTGTATGAATATGTCGGTACTAAGATTACCGGCTGCAAGGTCCCAGCCCATATAGCCTATTATATTGGCAATATCCTCAAGCTTCCATTCATCAGGCCGGTATGACAGTATCCTGAATTCCGGAGGCAGTTTTCTTCCCGCATCTTCAATATATCTGTTCACACCGCCGGCAAAAGCCTGCAGGCATAGTGTTATTTCCGGAGGCTGATTGCTGAGGACCATTTTTGATTTCGTTGTCATGTCGAGACTGCGGAGGAAAAGATCCGTCTGAATATAATCGTCTCCAAACATTTCAGCCAGTTTCCCCTTTGTGGCCCGGCGAATGAGATCCATCTGCCAGAGTCTTTCCTGCGCCATGATATAACCGGTGGCAAAATAAAGATCATGTTCATCTTCCGCATAAATATGAGGCATGCCCCGTTCATCCCTGTAAACAGTCACTTCAGAGTTTAGTCCGCTGACTGTCATTTCTCCGCTGTATACAGGCACAGCGCCCTTCTTTATTCCCGAAAGCAGTATCAGTCCGCCGCCAACAGCAATTACAATAACTGCCGCCAGTACCAAAAGAATTGTTTTGAGGATTTTCATGGTTTTATTATTTGATTGATCTGTTCTGTTGCTCCTGCTGCCACAAAAATAAAAATATGAAATTAAACCATTATCAGCTAATTATTCCGGGAAAAAGTCCTGAGCTGCAGTTGCAGCATATTGCTGTCATCTTCCGGCCGTTCAGTATCTTCTGCCTGAACAGTCTGTAGGGCCGTCCCGTCCATATTTCCCTGAAAGTACTATCATTCAGGTCACCCAGAATATGGTCCGCATCCTTGTCGAAACAACAGGGAAGAACCTTCCCGTCCCAGCTTATAACCGGATTGAACCACAATCTCTTACAGCTATCCGGAAGATTGCTGAGAATAGTATATTCATTACCTTTTAATTCATAGCGTCTGAACTTCTTGTCTGAAGGAAGCCATTTTTCATGAGAATCTGTATTTATCACCTGCATCGATTTCAGTTTCAGGGATGCCTTCATCTTACGGGCAAAACGCTTCATATCAGGTATCTGATGTTCGTTCTCCCTGTTAACAAGAAACTGGATTATCAGTTTACACGATGAGCCGTGCTTTCTGACTGCTTCGGACATATTGCCGATTCCCTCTGTCACGGTCCTGAAATCACCATTAAGCCGATATTGTGAATAACTGTCATGATCCAGGCCGTCAAGGGACACGATCAGTTTGTTCAGGCCGGAGAGGGCTATCATTTCCGCATTAGCCGGAGAAAGAAAATGACCATTTGTAGCCAGGGTTGTCTGTATTCCCCCTGCCTTTTCCAGAAAACTGCCAAAACGGGGATGAAGCATGCTTTCTCCCTGAAAATAAAGACTCATTTCAAGAAGGAAGGGCCTCAGCTCATCAGCTATTCTCCCGAAGAGAGCAATATCCATAAAACCTTTTTCCCTTGTCATCTTTCCGGAACCACAAAAACATTCCGGGCATTTCAGGTTGCAATGATTGGTGAGTTCAACACTTAGGGTCACAGGCATTCCGGCAATCGCAGCCTTCCTGGTGATCATACTTTTCAGGAATGAATATCCTGAAACCATGAGATTTAGGGATTTTGACAGAGCCAGGGCCATCTTTTCCATTAATAAAGATTGTTAAGGTAATAAAATAATATTCTTAAAAACAATAGGGTAAAATGGTCCGATAACGGTCATAAGAACAGAAAGCCGGATAAGATCACCCATGAACGGTTTTCAGGATGCAGCAAATCCAGTGAAAAATAATACTGGCTGAAGGATGAGCTGCTCCTGATGGTCTGAAAGACAGACAGCAGGGTGAAGGGGAGCAAAACCGGATGAAGGAAGGGGGAACAAACCGGAAGATATTAAGGTTATATTGAAAGGAAAAACTACAGGGAAATAACTGAAAGGCTGCAGAAAAATTATTGAAAAAACTATTGGGAGAGTACAGGAAAACTGCAGGAAGACAACAGGAGAGATGGCAAAGCAATTACAGAAAAAATTACTGCCGGGGATAAAAATCAGCTTTAAAATAAAGTCACAGTTAAAATCAGGAATAATTAAAACAACAGAAATATGAAAATCAAAATGAAGATTCAGTCTGCAGCAATAATTTTGCTGCTGGCTCTTGCTTTTCAGTCACTCTCTGCTGCCCTGCCGGGAGACAGTGAGAGAATTGCAGAGCAGGAGTTTATAACCCTCAGGGGCAAGATCATTGACGCTGAAACAAGAACACCGCTTGTTTTTGCCAGTATTGCAATAACAGAATCGAACGTGGGGATGATTACCAATATCGACGGTGAGTTCACACTGAAAATCAGTCCGGATCTGCTCAGTCACAATATAGAAATCACCTTCCTGGGCTATAAAAACAAGGTGGTACCGGTAAGCAGTCTCCGCGACAACGGTTACAAGAACACTATCACCCTCGAAACAGCACCGATACCCATCAGGGAAGTCATTGTAAGACCCCTAGATCCGGAAGCTATCGTCGAGAAGGCGATCTCCCGTCTTGGAAAAAATTATGAATCGGTTCCCAACCTCATGACGGCCTTTTACAGGGAGACGATCCGCAAGAACCGCACTTATGTATCTATCGGCGAGGCAGTCCTGGAGATATTCAAGGCTCCCTATACCAATGATCTTCGTTTCGACGGCGCAAGGATCTACAAGGGAAGGAAAAGTACGGATGTTCAGAGAATGGACACCATACTGTTCAAGCTTCAGGGTGGTACCACCAGCGTTCTCCAGCTTGACATAGCCAAGAATACGGAAGCCATACTCACCACCGAGGCAATGAAATACTACGACTATTCAATCACAGGGGTGATAGAGGTGGATGACAGGCCTCATTACGTAATAGGCTTCATCCAGAAACCCTGGATTGAGCAGCCCCTGTTCATGGGAAGCCTTTTCATTGATATGGAGACAAATGCCATCACCGAGGCGGAATTCGGATACAATCTTTCCGACATTGCTGCTGCAACAGCAATGTTCATTCGCAAAAAACCTTTCGGGATGGAAGTAACTCCTGAAATTGCAACATACAGGACAAAATACCGCGCACAGAACGGGAAATGGTATTTCAGCTATTCCAGGGCAGAAGTCAGATTTAAAGTTAAATGGAAGAGGAAGCTGTTCAACACTTTCTACACCACCATGTCGGAAGTTGCTGTCACTGACCGTACCGACCAGGAAGTTATTAAATTTGCAGGAAGGGAAAAAGTCAGGTATAGTGATATCTTTTCCGAGAAGGTTAGTGCTTTTACCGATCCTGATTTCTGGGGCGATTACAATGTCATAGAACCGGACCAGAGCATTGAATCGGCAATCCGCAGACTCAGCCGCAGACTCAAATTCAGCGACAGGCAGGATCTGGACGAATAATTTATTAATGATCAGTGACAATGAAATAATTAAGAAGATCCGGAAAGGTGATGTCAGACAGTTCGAATCACTTTTCCGAACCTTCTATGTTTCACTTGTCAGATATGCATCTTCGTTTGTAAAGGACCATGACACAGCCGAAGAAATTGTTCAGGATGTATTTTACAGGATCTGGGCAGGCAGGGAAAGAATAAACATAAAAAAATCACTGAGTGCCTACCTGTTCAGGGCTGTTCGCAACAGCTGCCTTCACCTGCTGGAACACAGAAAGGTAGTTGAAAAACACGAAAAGTAGATAATCCGTGAAGGGGAAACCAAAGCGGGAAGCACGTCGGATCTTGTACAGTACAACGACCTGTTGTCAGCAGTTGCGGATGTGCTGGAACGTCTTCCCGCAAGATGCGGACAGATCTTCTGCATGAACAGGTTTGAAGGACTGAAATATGCCGAGATAGCAGAAAAACTTCAAATATCGGTCAAAACGGTTGAGGCCGATATGAGCAGGGCACTAAAGGAATTCAGAAAAGCACTAAAGGAAAAATGACAGGAAAAATGAATATGGAAAACTATACTGACGGAGAGCGGAACAAACAGGGTAAGCCTGGCGGAGGAAGCGACGGCAGAAGCAGCGACGGAAGCGACAGCAGAAGCATTGATGTGGACCGGGCATGGAACAGGCTGCATGCACGGATAAATGAATCAGCGGAAGCCGGACCCGCCCTGCGTATACGTCTGTTCAGCAGTAACCTGCTGAAAATTGCTGCCTCCCTGCTGATCATAGCCGGTCTGGGCCTGGCAGCTCTTTTCATTTCCGAAAAGGGACTGATTAGTAAAAAGATCAGTGTTGCCACCGATATCAACAGTAAAAACCTGGAGCTTACCCTGCCCGACGGAAGCATGGTGATACTGAACAGGGGGACTGTGCTGAACTACCGCTCAGACTACGGAAAGACAGAAAGGAAGGTATCGCTTTCCGGCGAAGCCTTCTTCGAAATCAGGACAGATCAGGACAAAGCATTCACTGTCGATGCCGGGGAAGCCGTGATAAAAGCCCTCGGAACCTCATTCAATGTAATCACCAATAATCAGGATTCCCATGTTGAAGTCTTCGTCAGAACGGGAAAAGTATTGCTTGAGGACAACAGCGGAAGCAATTCCATTATCCTTGATCCGGGATACATCGGCACAATGGATTCAGGGGAAGCCATAAAATCGGTTAATATTGATCCGAATTACATGGCATGGAACACGGGAATACTGGTATATGACGGCCAGACCCTTGATATCGTGTTCCGGGATCTGAAAAGAGTTTACAACATGGAAATCATTGCCGGTGACCCTTCAATCCTGAAAGAAACATGGACATCACCCATCAATAACCAGTCGCAGGACACAATAATTCGTCTGATTTGTTATAGCTTTAACCTGGGTTATACAAAAGAGGGTAATGTTTACCATCTTTCAAAAAAATGACCCTGTTCATGAAAAATGCTTCCGGACAATGGCTTCATACGGAAAAAGCTGAAGGCTCTTCTGCTGATCCTTGCACTCAGCCTGTGGCACAATGTAAAGGCACAGGAGAATATCCTTGATTCTCTCTTTACATTCACGGAAGGTGTGGTTAAAACAGCCAATGCCCTCAATATCATCAGCAGGCAAAGCGGTTATAATTTCAGCTATGACAGCCGTCTTATAGATCCGGAAAAAGAAACCAGCCTTTCATTTACCAATAGCAGACTGAATGATATCCTGGATTCTGTCCTGGCCGGTGATTCGCTCAGATACACAATTGTTGACAGGTATATTATCATATCAAGACAGATGCCGCTTCCACGGGCCGCCACCGATTCAATATTTCTCTTCAGCCATACTTTTATAAGCGGCACTGTGGTGGATTCAGATTCGGATGAACCACTGCCCTTTGCAACCATAGGACTGAAGAATACGGGAAGGGGAACCGTGACAAATGCATCGGGGGAATTCGGACTGAATATCCCCTATGACCGGCTGAATGACACTATCTCAATCTCCTACCTGGGTTACCTGGGAAATGAAATACCCTTAAGCCGGATAAGCGGCAGCAATGTTCAGATCCGAATGCAAAGGGAGTTTATTTCAATTCCTGAAATTATTATAAGAACACAGGCTCCCCAGGAAATTATTTACAGGGCACTCGCTGCAATATCACCGAACTACGGCAATACGCCGGCAAAGCTGACCGCTTTTTACCGCGAGGGCGTGATGAAGAAACAGAAACTGCAGAACTATTCCGAAGCAGTGATCAGCATATTCAAGAGTTCATATTCAGGATCCCTTTTCGGCGACCAGATAAAAATACTGAAAAGCAGGAAGATAGATAATGTCAACATGAGAGATACCCTGTCGGTGCGGCTTAAGGCAGGATTGAGCACCAGCCTTGAGCTTGACGGTGTAAAAAACCATTTCGACTTCATTTCAAAAACAAGCATGCCGGAATACAGGTACAGCATCAGCGATATTGTATCATATGAAGATGAATCTGCCTATGTGATAGATTTCGAACAGAGGGAAAACGTGGAGCAGGCTCTCTTCAGGGGTTCACTCTATGTCAATGCCCTGGATTATGCCATTCTGCATGCTGAATTTGAAGTCCACCCGAAATACCTCGGTAAGATGAAAAGCTCATTCATCTCAAGTACCAGCAAAGGTTTTGACACCTGGCCGCAATCCGTGAAATATTCAATAAGCTACCGCAGGTTCAGTAACAGGTATTTCCTCAACCACGTGAGAGGAGACCTGGTTTTCATATCACGACAGAAACGAAAATTATTCAACAGCCAGTTCAGGGTGTTTTTTGAACTTGCCGTTACCGGTATCGAGACTGAAGGAGTCAGCAGGTTTGACCGCGAGGGGCTTGCTCCCATTCATTCGGTCTTTTCCAGGACAATAAAAAGCTATGACTCAAAATTCTGGGAGAACCAGGACTTTCTCAGGCCTGAGGAAAATCTTCTTCAGGCACTGAAAAACATGAATGTCCGCCTGGGAGAATTCTCCGGAGAAGATCAGTAACTGTCAATAAGATTATAGAGCCCGGTGAGGTCGGGTGTAAGGACCACATCCGTTCTTCTGTTTTTCTGCCGTGCATCGGATGTCTTTCTGGCATCCACGGGCAGGTATTCACTGTGTCCGGAAGCAGTAAGACGCTTCGGATCTATTCCCGATCCTTCAAGCAAAACCCTTACCACGGTTGTCGCCCTTTTGACACTCAGATCCCAGTTATCCCTCAGCTGGCTTCCCGACGGATTATACGGCACATCATCGGTATGACCCTCGATCGTTATCTGTATCTCAGGATTTCTTTCAAGCACAACTGCCAGCTTTCTCAAGGCATTTCTCCCGTTTGCATCTATATCCCAGCTTGCCGTTTTGAAAAGAAGCTGTTCATCCAGTGAGACATATACCTTGCCGTTTTTCTGGCTTACCGTAAGACCGTTGTTCTCGAAGCCCAGCAGGGCTTCAGATACCTTGTTCTTCAGATCGAGGGCTATCCTCTTCTGAGCATCAAGTATCCTTTCCAGCTCCACAAGCCTGGCATTGCGTTTTTCAAGCTCATAGGTGAGCTCATCAAGCGAGGCTTTCCGGGTGTCAAGTGTTTCCTCCAGCCTGCGAAGCAGGTCCTCCTTGTTTTTAAGGTTTTCCTGTGCAGCCTGAAGCTCTGTAAGCAGTTTCTGTGTCTCCCTCACATTACCTTTGATAAGCTCTTCCTGGGCATTCTGGAGATCATTGTATCTTCCCGAAATGATCCTGAACTCTTCCAGGGCCTTATCCCGTTCCCTTTCAGCCTTTGAAATATCTTCCATGGTCTTCTGAACTTCCCTGTTCATAAGCGCCATTTTGGATTCCAGCTCACGGTTTTCCATTTCCAGGAAGAGGTTTGAACTTTTAAAATCATCCCTTTCATGCAAGTTCTGCATGCTCGTAACCTGAAGGTCCCGGTATTTTTTGGCCGGAACACAGGAAAATGATACAATGAGAAAAATCAACAGAAGAGATTTAATCATTTTTCCGCTCATGACCCTTTATTTTTAAACATAATACTCCTTACTTCAATAAAATAAATCCACATATTCATACAGACATGGCAAAAATAACAAAATCCTGTCTATGCTTCTTCAAAGCGCAGGGAATAATAATTGTTATATTTGCAATCTAAGGTATTTTTTTAAATGATTCAGGGTAAAGACCTGTTATTCAAGCTTTCATCTCCCAAAGATCTCAGGAAGCTCGAACCTTCCGATCTCATCAGGGTGAGTGAGGAACTGAGGCAGTTCATCATTGATGAAGTCAGCAGCAACCCGGGACACTTCGGTGCAAGTCTCGGTGTTGTGGAACTGACTATAGCCCTTCATTATGTTTTTGAAACACCCTGGGACAAGATAATCTGGGATGTCGGGCATCAGGCATACGGCCATAAGATCCTCACAGGCAGGAGGGATTTGTTTTCCACGAACAGGAAATACAAGGGCATATCAGGTTTCCCGCGTATGAGTGAAAGTGAATATGATGCCTTCGGTACAGGTCATTCCTCAACCTCCATATCTGCTGCACTGGGAATGGCTGTGGCATCAAGACAAAAAGGAGAGAAAAGGCATGTCGTTGCCGTCATCGGAGACGGAGCCATGACTGCCGGAGAAGCTTTCGAAGGCCTCAACAATGCCGGGATTGCCAAATCCGATCTTCTGGTAATACTCAATGACAACAATATTGCAATAGACCAGAACGTGGGGGCACTTAAGGAATATCTCCTCGACATCACCACCAGCGGGTTTTATAACAAAATAAAGGACAAGGTATGGCATCTGCTTGGCAAGGCCGGAAGATTCGGTCCCAATGCCCGGACTCTTGCCGCACAGCTTGAAGCCGGATTCAAAAGCACCCTCCTCGACAGAAGCAATCTGTTTGAAGGTATGAATTTCAGGTATTTCGGCCCTATTGACGGACATGATGTAATGCACCTGGTAAAAGTCCTGGAAGATCTGAAAAGGATCAGGGGACCCAAGCTGCTGCACTGCGTTACAGTCAAGGGAAAAGGTTTCAGACAGGCAGAAAAGCATCAGACTGAATTTCATGCCCCGGGGAAATTTGACAGGCAGACGGGTGAAATACTCAACACACAGCGGAAGGATTCTGCTCCTCCCTACCAGGAAGTTTTTGGAAATACCATCCTCGAACTGGCCAGGATGAATAAAAAGATAGTCGGTGTCACTCCTGCCATGCCAACCGGCTGCTCTTTATGTATCATGATGAAGGAGATGCCTGACAGAACTTTCGATGTTGGAATAGCGGAACAGCATGCTGTTACTTTTTCTGCAGGACTGGCAACACAGGGACTGATACCCTTCTGTAATATATATTCATCCT
>JAAYKX010000128.1 GCA_012522155.1 Bacteroidales bacterium | reverse complement strand
CCTGAGAATCTCGATGTCCCTCTCCTTTTCGATTATCAGCATGGTGAGCGACCCGACAATGTTGAACGAAGCGATGACAATTATAAGGGTGAGAATCATAAATATCGCAAGTCTCTCCGAACGCATCACCTTGTAAAAAATTTCCTGCTGCTCATAGCGGTTCTGAATGACATGATCATCCCCGAAAATATTGTTTACATTTTTGCGGACCCGGTTTGCATCGGCATTCGCGTTTAGTTTTATTTCGATGGAGCTGACTCCCTTTTCTTCCTGGATAAGTTCCCTGGTAAAATCAAGGGGCAGGTAGACATATTTTGAGTCGTATGTCTGTTCTATCTGAAAGATGCCCGAGGGAAAAATGTATTTCCTGACAAAGGCATTTTCATAATCCAGACTGCTTCCGGCAGATTTTCTGGGTACATAGATAAAGAGGGGAGTGATGAAATTAACCCTTATTCCCAGGAAGTTTGCCACGCCCAGTCCGGGAACGGCCCAGGATCTCCTGTTCTCCGAGCTGAGCAGGAATTCCCCTTCCCAGATCGTGCTGTCAATTCCGGTAACTCTTGTGTAGTTTTCGTCAACACCCTTTATTGTTCCGATATATTCCCTGTCGCCATATTTCAGGTATGCATTTTCCTCCAGGGTAAGTGAGTAACAGGCTATTCCGTCGGTAGCGGACAAAAGGTACAGCTTTGTGGAATCGGGGATGAATGTTTTTCCTTCTGCTGCCGTTATTTTGAGATCGGGATCAAAAGTATTGAAGATGGCAGTGACCAGCAGTTCGAGTCCGTTGAATACGGATAATATGATTATCAGTGCCATGGTGCCGACGGCGACTCCGGCAGCCGACACACCGGAAATGACATTTATGGCATTCCGCGATTTTTTCGCGAAGAGATATCTTTTTGCTATGTAGAGTGGCAGTTTCAATTGTTATTTTCCGGCTTTAATGATCAGTCCGCTTCCTTTTTTATGACTTAAACGGAGATCAAGACAGTTAAGTATCAGTGCCGCAGGAAATGCAATAAGATAATAAAAGGGCAGTATGAAGGCAAAAAACATTGATTTGTTCAGCAGCCTTATTGGATATTTCATGGATATATGCCAGGAAATATTACCGGGAACACCGTAGCTGTACTTTATTCCGATATTACTGAAGCCTGCGGCAGTGAGCTTTTCCCTTATCTCATCCATGCCGTATCCGTTTCTGACGTGCTCCCCTATGAATGATTCCCCGTCATGGCCGTGTACACCGCTGCCTCCCATGTCGGAAGGGGTGGACATGATCAGTGTTCCGCCTCCGGCAAGGGACTGTCCGAAATTCCTGAAAACGCTTTCGTCATCCTCAATATGTTCCATGACATCCACAGAAAGGATCAGATCATACTTTCCGGGATCATGGAAAGTAGTAAGGTCTGCCTCCCGGAAGCTCACTCTTTCCGAGAGTCCTGCTTTCCCGAAAAAATAACTGCAATCCTCAATCATTTCCCTGTCAATATCAACACCTTTTATTTTCCAGTTCCTGTTCATCCGGCTCAGTCTCCAGACATATTGTCCGAAACCTGAACCGGCGTCCAGTATTTGTGCATCATCAGGCAGACTGTCTTTTGCTTCCCGCAAAGCCTTTCTGATATGCCAGGCCCGCAGAAGGAGAATGTCGAGCAGAAAATAAAGTGATTTCCTCATGAAGGGGGATCCTGAGAAAAATCTGCCGACCGATCTTTTGATAGGCTCGTAACGCATTCAGTTCAGGGTTTCAGCAAATTGTCAATATTTTCAATATAATCAAGACTGTCATCAAGGAAAAAAGCAATTTCAGGTACAATACGCAGCTGTGATTTTATCTGCTGACCAAGCTCGTATCTTAGTCTGGATACCTGGTTCTGTACCACCTTCATGACGCGCTCGTTGTCATTTGATGGAAAAATACTGATATATATCTTTGCGAATGAGAGGTCGGGACTGATTCTCACCCTGGTGATGGAGATCATTTTCCCCGGAGCGAATTCATTGCTCTTACGGAGAAATATACCTGCTATTTCCTTTTGGATCAAGCGGGATACTTTTTTTTGTCGTGTTGATTCCACAGCCTGAGAAATTAATCATGCAAAGGTAGTAATAATTTTACTAGCCTTTACCGTCCGGAAAAGGGGATCTGGGAAGTTGCGTCCGTCACAGTGCGGGACGGGATTGTGGGGACCGGACTGCAGATACCGGACGAGCGACCCCCGGTGGTTGTTTCGGTTGGCGGACGGGCGGTATGCAGCCTTTGCCGGGACCGGACTGCAGATACCGGGTGAGCGCTCTCCGGTGGTTGTTTCGGTTGGCGGACGGGCGGGACAGCGGTTGATATAATTCAAAAAAGCATTAGCTTTGCGGAGGATTTTCAAGAATGATATGGAGACAGTAGTCAGTGGTATAAGGTCAACCGGAAACCTGCATCTGGGAAATTATTTCGGAGCCTTGAAGAATTTTCTAAAAATGCAGAAGGAGAATAATTGTTTTTTCTTTATTGCAGATTATCATTCACTTACAACCCATCCAAAGCCTGCTGACCTGCATGCAAATATCAAACAGGTTCTTTCCGAATACCTTGCATGCGGCATTGATCCGGAAGCAGCAACGGTATATATCCAGAGTGATGTTCCCGAAGTAACCGAGCTCTATCTTCTGCTTAACATGAACGCTTATGTGGGAGAGCTTGAAAGGACTGTGTCATTCAAGGAAAAGATAAGGAAGCAGCCCGATAATATTAATGCCGGACTTCTTACCTACCCCGTCCTTATGGCTGCAGATATAATAATACACAGGGCAGGCAAGGTTCCGGTGGGGCAGGATCAGGCCCAGCATCTTGAAATGACCAGGCGTTTTGCAAGGCGTTTCAATTCCATGTACGGTGTTGATTATTTTCCTGAACCCGATGCCTATAATTTCGGCAAAAAGCTTGTCAAGATACCCGGTCTGGACGGCAGCGGCAAAATGGGAAAGAGTGAGGGTAACGGCATATTCCTGGCAGATCCTCCCGGGGAGATAAGAAAGAAGATCATGCGTGCGGTTACCGATACGGGACCTGTCACGCCGGGCGGTAAGCCTTCCGTTCCGGTTGAGAACCTCTTTACTATCATGAGTGTGGTTTCGGATCCTTCAACAGTGGAATATTTCAGGGAACAGCATTCCCTGGGCGTGATACGTTACGGGGATATGAAGAAGCAGCTGGCCGAGGACATCATTAAAATCACTGAACCCGTAAGGGAGCGTATAAACAGGATCAGCTCCGATAATGCATATCTTGCAAAAGTTGTGGCCGAAGGAGCAGAAAAGGCCAGGGAAAGTGCATCACGAACCATCCGCGAGGTAAGGGAAATAATCGGATACAGGCCGTTCTGAAAGATGAAAGCCAGGCCGGGAGGCCTGGCTGCACTTGAAAGATCAAGTATATGATTGAAATTGCCTGTGCTGTTACCAGATCAAATAACGTGCCAAAAAAGAAGAGACAGGCAGGCGGAAAGTGATTGACCGGGCCTGACAATAATTCCTATTAATTGATTAACTTTAACCCCGGAGTTTAATATTCTGTTTTGGGTAAAAAGTCTGCGATCATCTCGGTTTTAGTGCTTGTTGCAGGACTTGCAGTGCTGGGGTATTTTCTACGGCAGGGCAGGAAAAGCATGCTGACCGATCCCTGGAGGGCGGTGGCTCCGGATGCATCAGTCATCATTGAAAGCCTGGATTTTAAAAGTTTTATAAACTCACTGACAACAGGTCAGGGATTGTCAGGGGAAATTACAGGAATAGAAAAATTCGGAAGCTTTAACCTGAAGCTCAAATTCCTGGCAGATCAGCTTAATAAACCGGCATATCAGAATATACTTGACGGAAGCAGGGCGCTTGTTTCATTTCATGTTACCGGCAGTGGTAAATATTGCCCGCTCCTGATCCTTGCCGTCAGATCGGAAACACGGTACGGACAGCTGAAGGATGCCCTGAAATCCTCCGGGATCAAAACGGGCGGTGATATCCTTGTAGGGGGAGTGAAGACACTTGTTTTGCCCTGGGATGACCAGGGAAGGCGGGACAGTCTTCTGGCAGCAAATGTTTCGGGACTTATTCTGTTCACGCCTTCGGAGGAGCTGATGAGAAATGCAGTTATTCAGACCGGCCGTGACGGTGATATAAGGACAATGCCGGGTTTTCAGAGAATATTACAGGCTTCGGGAAAGAATGAAGACAAGATTTTTATAGTTTATCCGAATCTTCCCCGGCTTCTGAAACCGGCTTTCAGACCCGGCCGTGAGATACTTGCCGGAAAGGCAGGAAGACTAGCAGGAAGTTCGGGATGTGACATTCATATCAGCAACGGCGGTCTTATCCTTAGCGGCTATACTGAAAGTGAAGACCCCGCTGACATTCTTCATAAATATAAAAGCGGTACAGCAAAGGCTTTCAGCAATTACAGGGTGTTGCCATCAGCTACAGTGCTTTTTGAATCGGTGTTGTATGACTCCGGCAAGAATGGCAGGGGTCAGCAAGGTGCCGGCCGGCACGGCACGGATCAGAATGACACGGGCCAGCACGGCAGCGGCCGGCACGGCGGCGGCAACATTGATACGGATCAGGGCGGCACAGGACAGCAAGGCAGCGGCCAAACTGACACTGGCCATGGCAGTGGCCGGCACGGTACGGATCAGAATGACACTCCGGGGGGCAGGGCAGGGAGGGCCGGGTCTGTTCCGGCACCCGCAGCAGAACTTGCGGAAGCTCTCAGGGAATATACGGGTGATGAAATAAGCAGGGCATTAATTGATATAAGATCAAAGCCCGCAGGTCTGAACCAGCTCATTATATATGAACTGAAAAACCGTGCCTATGCAGAAAAGGTTTTCCTCGACAAGTTCAGCAGCAGTGCCGGGGCGCGTGACATTCTCTTTTTCCGTCCGGATGATCAGATCAGCATTCCCGTGTATATGACCCCTTACAAGGGATATGTATCGGCTTTCCTGGAGAATTATTCCGGGGAATTCAGTGATTCATGCTTTGCATTTTATGACAACTATCTTGTAACAGGAAATTCATATTCCACTGTTTCAAGGTTCCTCTATGACAACATGTTGAACAAGACACTTGCCAATGATCTTGTTTACAGGGATTTCGAAAGCTCTCTCCCAAGTATGTCCGGATATTTCTTTTATTGTGTCCCTTCCGGGATAATCGGATGTCTTTCTGACTTTTTGTCGGATGAAATCATGAAAATAATCAGGGAAAACCGGATTTCACTGGAAAAGATACCGGCGGCAGGTTTTCAGCTTACCCCCAGCAACGAAATGATCTACAACAGCCTGTCAGTCCGGTTTATGGAGGATGTAAGGGAGGAGTCCGTTACTGAATGGGAAACACTTCTTGACACTGTTGCAGCCATCAAGCCCTTTTTCTTCAGGAATCATATAACGGGTGCTGCGGAAATTTTTATACAGGACCTGAGAAACAATGCCTACCTTATCAATGCTGCCGGAAGGATACTGTGGAAGGTTCCCCTTCAGGAAAGGATAAACGGCGGAGTATTCATGATTGATTATTTTAGGAACGGAAAATTCCAGCTCCTTTTTTCAGGAAGGAATCATCTGCATCTTCTTGACAGAAACGGTAATTATGTGGAGAGATATCCTGTCAGGCTAAGGTCGCCAGCCACAAATCCGCCTGCCCTTTTCGATTACGACAATAACCGGAACTACCGGATTTTTATTGCCGGGGAGGACAGGATGATCTATTCCTATGACAAGTCGGGAAATGCCGTTAAGGGATGGAAGCCTTTCAGGACCGGCAGTACGGTTAATTCCGAAGTATCGTGGTTCAGGGTGTCAGGAAAGGATTACCTGGTTGTTGCAGATGAAAATTCGGTGTATTTCCTCGATCGTACCGGAAATGTAAGAACAAGGCTCAGGGAAGCTGTGACAAAAGCCCGGGGATCAGCCCTGAGACTTTTACCGGGAAGGACGCCCGCAGTGGTGTGCAGTTCACCCGACGGAACGATACAGCAGATGTATTTTGACGGCAGGGTTGAAAAATTCAGTGTAAGGAACTTTTCTCCGGAACACTGCTTTGACATTTTCGATATTGACGGTGATGGTGTGGCAGAATATATATTTATTGATGAAGGTGTATTATATCTGTATGGCCATGACAGGTCGGAAATTTTTTCCAGGGAGTTCAGATCGGACAGGCTGGGAGGGCCGATCAGTTTTATTTTTTCTTCAAACGACCGTAAAATCGGAATTTTTGAAGAGGACAGGGATCTTATCTGGCTCATCGGTGCCGATGGTTCAGAAATGGAAGGATTTCCCCTCAGGGGAGCATCAATGTTTTCAATAGGCAGGTTATCGGATAATGCAGGCTGGCATCTTATTGTAGGCGGAACAGACCATTTCCTGTATAATTACAAAATCGGAAGCACTTCCAGATGATTTTACATATTAAGAAGGTTGTGATTCCGTTGTTAATAAATTCAAAAAAGCTAATCTGACAGATATGAAACGGTACAGATTTTATTTCATGATTCTTACTATGGTCCTGGCGTCTTCATGGCTTTATTCACAGAACAGTCAGACAATGTATTATATGAATCTGCCCCAGAACCATTTGCTTAATCCTGCTGTTCAGCCCTCCGGCAGACTCTATATCGGCCTGCCCGGCATATCGGGGGTCAGTGCGGATTTCAGCAACAACTTTTTTAATTACCGGGATATATTTTCCCTGAACTCCACGGGTGATTCCACTATTTCCCTTGGGCATCCCGGTTTTGATGCAGGAAATTTTATTGGCGGGCTGAGGGAACGTAACAATATTGAGCTACGGTCGTCGGTACAGCTTTTTGGTCTGGGTATCGGAGTGGGACCTGACCTATATGTGTTTCTCGACATAAATGAAAGGATTGAAGCGGGTTTCGGGCTGCCGGGTGATATGCTCAGACTCCTGTTCAGTGGCAGTGATGCTTTTACAGGAAGTTCCGTCAACCTGAATTCCCTCGCAACGGACGTCAGCTGGTACCGGGAAACGGGACTGGGTTTTTCAAAAAATATTACTGGCAGGCTGAGGGTCGGGGTCAGGGGAAAGTGGCTTTCAGGAGTGGCAAACCTTTCACTTGAGAACAAAGCCTTGAATGTTACGGTCAGGGAGGACTTATCCTACCTGGTGGATGCCAGCCTGATGGCAAACATAAGTGCACCGGTCGAAATCCATTCGGATGCGGAGAACCTGCCGGATGATATATCCTTCGATGATTCCAGGTTTGATAATACCCGCAAGGTGG
>JAAYKX010000127.1 GCA_012522155.1 Bacteroidales bacterium | reverse complement strand
ATTGTTCCCCTTGGCGATCTGATCAGGGCAGAAATAGATGTTCCCGTCATTGTCACCAATGATGCCAATGCCGCGGCAATGGGTGAAATGATTTTCGGAGGGGCAAAAAACATGAAGGATTTCATTGTACTTACTCTTGGCACCGGCCTTGGCAGCGGGATAATGATAAACGGACAGATGGCATACGGTCATACAGGTTTTGCCGGGGAACTCGGACATGTAACAATTGTTCCCGGAGGCAGGGAATGCGGCTGCGGCCGTAAAGGCTGCTACGAAACCTACGCTTCGGCTTCCGGACTGGTAAGGACCGTTCTTCTTCTGCTGAGTGAAATGAAGGAGCAGAGTATTCTGAGGGATATAAAGCCATCTGAACTTACTTCGAAAAAAATAGCTGAAGCAGCTGCTGCAAATGATCCGGTTGCAGTCAGAGCTTTGGATTTCACGGCTGAAAAACTTGCTTTCGGCATTCATAATGCCATCGGGTTTTCAAGTCCCGAAGCCGTTTTCCTGTTTGGCGGACTGGCGAAGGCAGGGGAAATGCTTTTTGAACCTGTCAGGAAATATGTTGAGAAAAATGTTCAGCCTATTTTCAGGGGAACAGTGAAAATTCTGCCTTCCGGAATACCTGAAAATAATGCTGCCGTTCTTGGGGCAGCAGCTCTTGTATGGAATGAAATGCTTGCATAATATTTAAAAATACGGAGGAAACATGAATCAATCTTTGTTGTATATTGTGTTCTTTATGATTTTGAACTTAAACCCGACGCAAATGAAAGTAATTGAAGTTGAGAAGCTGAATTTTTCCACTGCCATTCCCGGTCTGGATGAAATATCCCTTAGCCTTGACAGAAACATAAAGAAGGAAGCTGTTAATGTGCTGAACTGGAGTGATTTCACTTACAAGCCGGATGTGAGCTTCGCAATCGCCTATACAGATAATGAAATACTTCTGAAGTATTATGTCACGGAAGAATATTTCAAGGCAGAAAAAACCCGGTCAAACGAGGGTGTTTATGAGGATTCCTGTGTTGAATTTTTTGTATCACCTTCTGATGACGGGATATATTACAATTTTGAAATAAATGGTATAGGCACTATTTTGTTGGGAAACGGCACTGAAAGATCAAACAGCAGAACCGTGGATCCGGAAATAATATCGAAGATCAGGAGGAAGTCTTCGGTCGGGGATAAACCTGTAAGTGAACGTACCGGTAATTTTTCATGGGATATTACCATTGCCATTCCCTTTGAAGTATTTTTCCGTCACGAAATAAAGGATCTGAAGGGAAAAACTTTCCGGGCCAACTTCTACAAATGCGGCGATAAGCTTACTGTTCCGCATTATGTGACATGGAACCCGATAAATACTCCCAATCCCGATTATCACCGTCCGGAATTTTTCGGATTACTTAAATTCAAGTAAATTACAAAATAAAAAATATAATAAATATGCTTAAAGGAAACGCAATTATCGGACAGTCAGGAGGTCCGACTTCAGTTATCAATTCAAGCCTGGCAGGAGTCATTGAAGCCGCTTCCCTTTCAACCAATATCCGGGAAATTTACGGCATGCATTACGGTATCGAGGGTTTTATGAAGGAAGTGATGTACGACCTGGGAAAACAGTCTCCCTCGGTTATCAAGGGTTTGAGGAGTACTCCCTCCTCTGCGCTTGGATCATCAAGACATAAGGTGAAGGATGAGGATCTGCCGGCGATACTGTCAGTGCTTAAAAAATATAATATCCGTTATTTTTTCCTGATAGGAGGCAATGATACCATGGATACCATTAACAGGGTTGAAGCCTATTGCCGTGATCAGAATTATGAGCTCAGGGGGATAGGGATTCCCAAGACCGTGGACAATGATCTGTTCGGAACTGATCACACACCGGGATATGCTTCAGCTGCCCGGACAAACATTCTGAATGTGATGCAGGCAGGGATTCTTGCAAGAGACATGCAGAGAGTCGATAAGTTTTTGATATATCAGACTATCGGAAGGGATGCCGGATGGCTTGCCGCCGCAACAGCCCTTGCCCGCCGGGAAGAGGATGAAGCACCCCATCTGATCTATACTCCGGAGTTTGTCTTCGACCGTGAAAAATTTCTGGCCGATGTTGAAAAATCTGTTAAAAACTATGGATGGGTATCGGTGGTCTGCGGGGAAGGTCTGAAATATGCTGACGGTACACCTGTAAGTGCTTCGGAGACAAAGGATAAATTTGATAATATAGAGTTCGGGGCGATGGGAGGTACCAGCGTGGGTATCAACCTTCACAGGATGATAAGTGACACATTCGGATACCGCGGGGAATTCCAGATTACCGAATCGCTGATAATGAGTGATTTTGTAAGAGCTTCCCAAACGGATCTGGAGGAAGCCTATCTTTGCGGTGTGGAGGCCGTTAAACTGGTAAACAGGGGAGAAACAGGATTTATGGTGAGTATTGACAGAATGTCTGATGATCCGTATATGATCCGTTTCGGAAAGGCCCCTCTGAAGGAAGTGGCTATTGCAGCCAAGCCCATGCCTGAGGACTATTTCAATGAAGAGAGAAATAATTTGTCGGAGGATTTCCTGGAATATGTCAGGCCCCTGGTGGGTGATCTTCCTGAATTTACGAGACTCGAAAAGAAGATGGTAAAAATCAAATAAATATATATTATGGCAAATAAATTCAACAAGGTCGTTCTTTCCATCAATGCACATCCGGATGATGCCGAAGCATGGAATGCCGGAGTATTGAAACTTTTGAAAGACAAGGGATATAAAATTGTAATAGCAACCATGACCGGGGGAGACCTTGGCGGATGCAACACCGACATGGAGGAAACAGCCAGGATACGGTTTGAGGAAGCCAAAAAGGCGGCAGCAGTTCTTGATGCGGAATATTACAGTCTCGGCGGTGTTGATGGTTTCCTTTTCGACTCAAAGGAGATGAGGCTGAAAACCATTTCCCTGATGCGCAAGGTGAGAGCCGGAATTGTGTTTACTCATCTTCCGAATGATTATCACACCGATCACAGGGCAACGGCCGGTATAGTGGAAGCGGCTGCAATGGTGGCTTCCCTTGATCCCGTTCCGATGGAGGAAAAGCCGCTTGAGATTACTCCCCTGCTGTATCATTCCTCACCTCTTACGCTGACAGATCCGATTGGAGCACAGCTTAATCCGCCACATTTCCTGGTCGACATTACTTCAGTTATTGAAGCAAAAAAGGAAATGCTGTCGAATCATATTTCACAGATTGATCTTATGAGACATATGCACAGGATTGATGATTTCTTCGGATATGTGCTTGAAGGCAACAGGAATTACGGCCAAATGGCAGGAGTTGAATATGCTGAAGTTTACTGGCAGCACCTGGGAGGAGGCTTTCAGAAAGATCCTGTGGTACAGGAGGAGCTGGCAGAATTTCTGGTAAAAAAATTATAATACAGTTCAATTTAATCATCAAATTAGTCATCAAAATATGAATCTGAACGAAGAAAAATACAGCAGGTTTGCCCTTGTGGCAGAGATGCTGGAAACACCCGCAATAGTAAAATCTTTCAGTCCTGAAGTGTCAGAAAGATTTGTAAGTTCAATAAAATCAAAAAAGGGTCTGATCCTGACCGGAGAGGGCAGCAGCCGTATCTTCCCGGCCAAAAGGGCAATTTCCTCCATGCTGAAGAGAGGCTTCAAAATTCCTGTTTTTACCGAAGGATCGACACAGGCCCGGGAATATGCCCTGAATGATATGGCAGTGTTTGCATCTTCAAATTCCGGGCAGACCAAGGAGGTGATAAGACTGATCCTCGACCTTAAGGCGGCAAACCACAATGCCATATTTGGTCTTACGGCAAACAAGGATACAAAGCTTGAGGAGCTGGCTGACGATGTGCACGTACTGTCATGCGGCCGGGAAAAAGCCGTGGCTGCAACAAAGTCGGTACTTGAGCAGGCACTGTTCTATGATTCACTCCTGAGGAACCTGGAAGGCAGGGGAATGGAAGGGCTGGAGGAATTCGCCGGGAAACTGGAACAGGTTCTTACTTCATCCGTCAGCACTGAGATAACAGAGATCATTAAAAATGCTGATTTTGTATATTTTGCCGGCAGGGAAAATGGTGTTGCCGGTGAACTTGGACTTAAAGCCAATGAGATAATAAGGAAGAAATCTGATTTTCTTGAAGGGACTTTTGCACTTCACGGGATTGAAGAGGTGATGGATAAGAATGAAGTGCTGATATGGGTTGATCCCTTTGAGGCAGACCAGGAGCAGTTCAATGAATGCCTGGTGAAAGGTGTGGGAATAAATATTGTGGCTATATCGGCAAAACAGACAATTTTCCCGACAGTCATTATACCTGATGGTGGTGAATATGCTGAATACCTGCAGCTGGCAGCCGGCTGGAATATCCTTGTTGAAACCGGTGTTGCACTGGGTCTGGATTTGGATAAGCCACAAAGAGCCAGAAAAGTAGGTAATATATACCAGCCTGAATAAGCCGGTATGAATAAGGCTTGTTGTACAAATTATCCGGCCGTAGTGATCCGGGGAAATAACGGTTTTTTATTTTACTTAAATGGCAGTAAAGGAAGTAGCGGCCGGTATTGACATAGGAGGAACCAATACCATATTCGGACTGGTTGACCGGCAGGGAAATATTCTGGCACAGGACAGGATCACAACCTCTCATTATGATGAGATTGAAGTATTTGTAGCAGCCCTGTATGAGAAGATCCAGCTTTGTATCCATAAAGCCGGTGAGGAAGTTGAATTACTGGGCTATGGAGTGGGTGCACCCATGGGTAATATCAATTGCGGCACCATTGAATATGCTGCCGGACTGCCATGGAAGGGTATAGTGCCTCTTGCTGCCGAGTTCCGAAGACATAGCCCATTGCCGGTAACAGTGACCAATGATGCAAATGCAGCTGCTGTAGGAGAAATGGTATATGGCGGAGCCAGGGGGATGAAGAATTTTGTTGTGATCACCCTGGGCACCGGACTGGGAAGCGGATTTGTAATTGACGGAAAGCTCGTTTACGGCCATGCCGGCTTTGCCGGTGAAATAGGTCATACGGCAATCCGTCCCGGTCCGTCAAACCGTGACTGCGGATGCGGAAGGAAAGGCTGTCTCGAGACATACGTATCGGCAACGGGAATAAAAAGATCTTTGCTCAAGATCATGGCTGACAGCATTCAGCCAAGTGAGCTGAGGAAGTATAGCTTTGAAGAGCTTGATGCCAAGATAATACATGATGCGGCACTGCGGGGAGATCCGCTTGCTCTGAAAGCATTTCTGCATACGGGAAGAATGCTTGGTTTCAAACTGGCCGATGTGGTGGCACATACAAATCCGGAAGCAATATTCCTTTTCGGAGGTCTGGCCCTGGCAGAAGATCTTATATTTGAACCTGCAAAGGAATATATGGAAGAAAACCTGCTCACCATTTACAAGGGGAAAGTGAAACTGCTTGCTTCCGGACTCAGTACACAGAATGCTGCCGTTCTTGGTGCAAGTTCACTGGTATGGTCTGAACTTGAAGCAGAAACATGATTGTAATTACCAGCGACATGGCTAATTTCAAGGATATATTGAATCATATACTGGGTGCAGTCTTTATCGTGATAATTTTTGCACTCGCATATGCTTATCTGAAACCCCACCGGCTTCATAAGCGCAGGCTGGTTTCAACACTTCTCCTTAAAGTCAGCTATATGGTATATCTTTCAGTGTTGCTGATAATTGTGTATCTGGCTTCGCTGGTGAAGGGCGGACTCGGAACAGTCTTTCACGGAGTTGAGTTTTTTGCTTTTCTGATAGTACTGTTTGCACCCAACATTGGAATATTTGCACGGAAGCTGGGTCCTTTCAGCAAAAAACGTGAGAATTATAATTATTTCTTTACGGTTGTGAATCTTATTTCCATGCTGGCCATTCTTGTAATGTATTTTGTATAAACTGGCAATTAATGTATTTTCCTCTTATATTAGGGGTAGCGACAAAATAGTTAACCAAAATCTGAAAACATGATAAAGGAACGCCTCATAGGCTATATTGAAGAGAGTATCAGGCAGAACTGGGAAATTGAAGCTCTGTCAAATTATAAGGAAAAGGGATATACCTACCGGCAGATAGCGGAACATATCCTTAAAATCCATATTTTTTTCAGGGACTCGGGTATCAAAGAGGGAGACAAGATAGCACTTGTCGGAAGAAATTCTGCAAACTGGTGTATGATCTATCTTGCTACCGTCACCTATGGTGCCGTGATAGTACCAATTCTTCCCGATTTTAAGCCGGATGATCTGATGAATCTCATAAGTCATTCAGATTCAATGATATTGTTTGTGGATGACAGGATTTTTGATACTATCGATCCTTCAAAAACACCTGCAATAAAAGCTTATGTATCGGTTGATACCCTCAAAATTATAAAATCTGCCGATAAAAATGTCAGCGCTGCATATGAGGCGGTTGAGGATAAATTCAGCAAGGAGTATCCCGGCCTTAAACCGGCTGATATAAGTTTTTCAGATATCAGCAATGATAAGCTTGCAGTTATCAGCTATACAGGAGGAACAACCGGTTTTTCAAAAGGAGTGATGCTGTCACATAACAGTCTGGCAGCCAATGTGAGGTTTGCCCAGGACAATATGCCGCTTAAACCCGGGGATCCGCTGGTCTCATTTCTTCCTCTGGCTCATACATATGGCTGTGCTTTTGAATTCCTTTTTCCATTTACTTACGGATGCCATATAACGATACTTTCAAAAACACCTTCGCCACAGGTAATCGTTCAGGCATTTAAGGACATACGACCCAGACTGATTATTTCTGTACCACTGGTCATTGAAAAGATATTCAAGAAACAGATTCTCCCGGTGATCAGCAAAACGCATATGAAGATTCTTCTTGCCATACCGGGCATTAACAGGATACTGTACAAAAAAATACGGGAAAAGCTTGAGGAGTCATTCGGCGGACGGTTCCATGAAATTGTCATAGGAGGAGCAGCTCTGAATTCCGAAGCAGAAATCTTTTTCCGGAAGATAGGACTTAGATTTACAGTAGGATACGGCATGACAGAATGTGGTCCCCTGATCAGTTATGCCTCCCACGACACTACTAAACTGGGAGCATCGGGACGGCCGGTTGATACTCTTGAGGTAACAATCGACTCATCTGATCCGCAGAAAATAATGGGTGAAATAATTCTCCGCGGCGAAAACGTTATGCTCGGCTATTACAAAAATGAAAAGGCCACAAAGGAGATCATTGATGAAAAAGGCTGGATGCATACCGGAGACCTTGGACTGATGGACAGGGATAAGAATATTTTTATTAAGGGAAGAAGTAAAACCATGCTTCTCGGATCATCAGGGAAGAATATTTTCCCTGAAGAGATAGAAACCGTTATTAATAATATGGATTATATATCTGAATCTCTTGTAATAGAAGAAGACGATAAGCTGATTGCCCTTGTTTTTCCGGATTCTGAAATGATGAAAAGGGATGATATCCGTGAGGATCAGCTGCCGGAGATACTGGAAAAGACCAGGAAAGAGATCAATGAACGGCTTCCCGATTATATGGCTGTCAACAGGTTCAGACTCCATTCAGAGGAATTTGCCAAAACACCCAAAAGGAGCATAAAGAGGTTTTTGTATACAAAAGACTGAATGTACTTTTACGTACCGGTTCCGATCTGTGTTGAATGCTTTTGTATGCCCTGAGCCTTGCGGGGAAGAAAAAAGCAGAACAACAGAAATTAATTATCCTTTTGTTTCATGAAAACTTATGTCATTGTTGTTGCAGGAGGATCCGGTGAGAGGATGAAAAGTGACATACCGAAGCAGTTTATTGAAGTTGCCGGAAAGTCTGTGCTGATGCATACAATTGAGAGGTTCAGGCTGTTTGACAACAACATTGAAATTATTGTCGTACTGCCTGAAAGCCTGATGGGATACTGGGATGAGCTCCGTGAAAAATATGCATTTCCCGTTCCGCATAAAACTGCAGCGGGCGGACCGACCCGTTTTCATTCGGTGAAAAAGGGACTTGAACTGATTTCAGAAACCGGACTTGTTGCCGTTCACGACGGGGTAAGACCCCTTGTAAGTATTGATACCATTGCCAGATGTTTTAAAACAGCCGCAGGAAGGGGTAATGCCATCCCGGTAGTATCTCCTCCGGATTCGCTCAGGATGATTTCCGGTGATGGGAATAAGCCGCTGGACAGGACAGGAATAAAACTTGTACAGACACCCCAGGTGTTTTGTACGGACCTGATAAAAAAGGCTTTCCTTCAGGATTACCGGCCGGAATTCACCGATGATGCAACGGTGCTGGAAATGATGAAAATAAGGATAAATCTTGTTGAGGGCAACAGGGAAAATATCAAAATAACTACTCCAGAAGATCTGATCATTGCTGAAAGTCTGATAAAGGATATTGCCTGACCCATGGCTTGCCGGGTCTCCGGATTTTTGATGCAGGGTGAGGAAATTTCTGATGAAAGCATTTCTGATATTTTGTATATTGCAGGGAATTTCAATTTATCTGCAAATGAAGACAAGGGTTCTGTTTTTTCTGATATTTTTATTTTTTCTGACATCATGTGCTGAACTTGCAAAAGTTCTTCAGACCGCCACAAATGTTCCCCTTACTGAAACCGAGGTTGTCAGCGGCCTCAGGGAGGCTCTCAGCACCGGAGCAGTAAATGCTGCCGGCCTGCTTTCAAAGACAGACGGGTATTACGGAGATGAGCTGGTAAAGATCTTTCTTCCGGATGAGGCAAGGGTGATAGTTGAAAATATTTCAAGGATTCCCGGAGGGGACAAGTTGGTTGAGGACATAATACTGAGGATTAACCGGGCTGCAGAGGATGCAGCAAGGGAAGTGGCACCCGTGTTTGTGAACAGCATAAAGCAAATGACGATCAGGGATGCCTTTGGCATTCTGAACGGAGCTGACAATGCCGCAACAAATTATCTGAGGGGTACTACTTTTGATGAGCTGTATGCTCTTTATAAACCAAAAATACAGGCGTCTACGGAAAAAAAGATTGTCGGAAACATATCAACAAAGGAATCATGGAACAGCCTTACATCAAAATGGAATTCCATTGCAAACTCAGTTGCCGGAAAGCTTGCCGGACTGAATCCTGTAAATACCGATCTGGATGATTTCCTTACAGGAAAAGCTCTTTCCGGAATGTTTCTGAAAGTTGAAACGGAGGAACTTAAAATAAGAAAGGAAGTTAATGCAAGGGTCACTCCCCTGCTTCAGAAAGTTTTTGGAAGTCTGGATTCAAAAACAGCAACTTATTAAATAAAAGGGATTGAGCCTCGGGACGGGTTTATTTGACAGATTTATTTGACAGGTTTGCCACTTCCCTGATATTTTTGCGGATATTCAGTTTACACAATAGCGGTAATTATGAAAACAAATTCTTCGTTAAGGATTGTGACAGCGTTTTTTGCCTTTTTCTTATCTTTTGCACTGCTTAACAGCCAGTCATTTGTAAACGAAAGAGCCGGATGGTTTGTTGAAGCCCGCTATGGTATGTTTATTCACTGGGGACTTTACAGCGGGGCTGAAGGAGTCTGGAAGGGCGAAATCCTGAGAAATGACAATAACTATGCAGAGTGGATTCAGTACCGTAACAGTATTGACGGTGAAGAATACCTGGCTCTCGCTGACCGCTTTAAATGGGATGAGATTGATCCGGAGAAATGGGTGATTCTTGCAAAGGACGCCGGTATGAAATATGTGGTTCTCACTGCAAAGCATCATGACGGATTTGCCCTGTGGGACAGCAGGGCCAGTCATTATAATATTGCCCGGCATACAGATCCCTCCCGGGATATTCTGCGGGAACTGTCTGAAGCCTGTCACCGGCATGGCCTGAGGCTTGGTCTTTATTATTCCCACTGGATTGACTGGGAGCATGAATATGGCTGGAACCACAGGATGGAAATAACGGGAATCAGGCCCGAAGACTATGATATTTACTGGCAGGACAAGGTAATTCCCCAGATGAGGGAACTGCTTACAAACTATGGCCCCATAGACCTTATCTGGTTCGACATGTGGATACATCATTCCAGAACCGTGGTCAGCCGTGAGCAGCTCATGCAGCTGAAAAGTCTTATTCGCGAACTGCAGCCTGACTGCCTTATCAATTCACGCCTGGGTCTTTCGGTGACAGAAGACAGTGATGTGGATATTCATGAAATGGGAGATAATCAGATAGGAAGCCGGCTGCAGGATTATCCGTGGCAGTCACCTGCCACAGTATCTCATTCCTGGGGATTTCACCGGCGGGACACTGAATGGAAATCAACGACATCATTGCTGCAGTCCCTGATCAATAACGTAAGCCTTAACGGTAACTATCTGCTTAACATTGGTCCGAGGGCAAATGGCGATGTGCCTTTCGAGATTGCCGTACGCCTGCTTGAGATGGGAAAATGGATGGAAACAAACGGTGAATCCGTTTATGGCTGCAAAGCATTTGAACTGCCCGTGGACTATCACGACTGGGGCAGGATTACTTACCGGGAAACAGAAGGCGGTACAAGACTTTATCTTCACCTGTTCAACTATCCTCTTGACAATAAATTATATTTCAGCGGGGTAACATCCAGGCCGGCAGGAGTATATCTTCTGGCCGGCAAACAGAGACAATCACTTGAGTATGTGCACGACGGGGCCCTGGCAACCATCACCCTGCCACGCTCCGCACCCGACCCCTATGTATCTGTCATTGTACTTGAATATGACGGGAAACCCATGGTTCATGAAGGTCTGGTTGCAAAAAACATGGAGGGGGGATATTCCCTTGGCCCGTGGAATATTGACAATTCCGGCATTGCCCTGAAGACTGTGAACAAGCAGCGCAGGGGCACTGTCCCGTCCTATGCTGCCATAGTGGAACCCACTGCCCTGAAGTGGAAAATATATGTTGACGGTCCGGGACCGAAAACATTTGACGTATCATACAGTTACCAGGGCGAAGCAGACAAAGGTACTATCCTGGTAAAGGCCGCCCGGGAAAGTATTTCCCATAAAGTGTCATCAAGTGGTAAAACGGTTGCCGAACCAAACTCTGACTGGCATATCGATGACTTCAGGTCGCAACGTGCCGGGATAATAAATTTTAATAATTCCGGTTACTATGACATAGAACTGGAAATAAATCCGCCGGGCAGTGAAGAAATAAAGTTCCAGTGGCTCTGGATCCGCTGAGGCGGCCAAATCCCTGCAACAGGGATTAAGTTTTAATAAAGGGGCGGCGGGATGTGAATCCGGATTTTTGAATTAATTAGGATCATGAAGGAGATTATGACTGAAAAAACAATTTTTGATTTTCACGGACTGGAAATAAGGGTATCAGACCGTGCTGATGAAGGTATTCTCAAAATTCTCAACAGGGCTGTTCAGGGTTCGGAAGGAGGCATGAGATTTACCTTTCAGAATATTTCTGAGCGGATAGCAGCCTACCGGGACCGTATCAGGTTCATATCCCTCTATAAAAAGAATAAGATAATGGCAACGGCCGGAGCCTGTTACCGTATCTCAGGACAGGGTGATCTCAGATATCCTTCCACTTTTGTCAAATATCTGGCTTTTCATTCATTGTTACAGTCAGATACCAGGAAAAGGAGAAGAAAACAGGTCAGGGAGATAAGACCGGAACCTTATGATTCATTTAAAACCAGGACACTTGAGATTTTTGGAAAGCCCCATCTGCTTGGACTGCCTGATGTTTTTGAAAAAGACAGGCATATTTTGTATGCTTTCCTTGAGAATGTGAATGAGAGGGCAAAAGACCTTGTTCACAAGGCGGGATTTGAGTATATAAGATCATTCCTTACAGTTGCTTTCAGCCGTTTCAATCCTGTAGCCGACACGCGGGTGTCACTGATCCGGGAGGATGAGATACAGGAAATGCGTGAATTGCTCAGTAATTATTACCGTGACTATTCTCTTTTTACTGCGGACTATGCTTTTTACGGTAACAGGTATTATGTTTTGAAGGATGGTGATGAGATAGTTGCCGGCGTAAATGCCTTTCCGGCCTCCAACGAAATATATAATATTCCCGGTATATGGGGCTGGGTGATGATGAAAGTTCTTCCTTTCATACCCTTGTTCCGCCGCCTGTTCAAGCCGGGTATTTTTCATTTTCTGGTGTTTGACGCCATTTACTGCAAAAAGGGAAAGGAAGCCCTTCTTTATAAACTTCTTGAGTCTGTCTGTGCGTCGGAGGGGTTTCACACCGGACTGATGTGGCTTGACGACCGGAGTGAGATGTATGACAAGATACGAACCTCAGGAAGGCTGGGAGCTCTTAACAGGATGCTCAATGCCAAGCCGGGACTTGTTTATATAAAATTCGTCAATCTGACCAGGGAAGAGCAGGAAAAGTTCTATGATGCCCCTGCTTATGTGTCAGGATTTGATTTTTCATAAGCATTTACTATTTTTGCAGTTGGCGGGGGATTTCCCGGTTGACCGGAAACAAGGCAGATTTTTTGGCAGCCGGAATCAGAAGCCGGTGTGATAAAGGGACGTTAGTTCAGTTGGTTCAGAACGCTTGCTTGACAGGCAAGAGGTCACTGGTTCGAATCCAGTACGCCCCACAAATTGAAAGTCCGGAGTTGATAATAACCCTTTCCTCTGAAGAAGCCCGGAATCAGGGTAATTTTCCCCCCCCCCCTTTATTATTACGGTTCTTCTACTTATTCAGAGTCATCTCGACTGTAATGGTTACGGTTTCTTCATCACCGTCACCATCCAGGTCAATATCCATTAACTCAGTGGTTTTGAGCACAAGCCTGGAGGAACTAAGTTCAAGGATATCAAAAATTGCGGGGCCTTCGGAATCTGAATTAATAGTGAGTTTATCCCCGCCCTGGCTCATACTCCATGTACCTGTATCAGGTGTTCCTCCAAAATTTGATGTAAAGGTATTGTTTGATTTCAGTTCAACTGATCCGGTAAAAGCCTGCTGGATCATTGCATTAATAAAAAGAACACTCTGCTGGGCTTCTGCAGAAGTAAATTCAAACTCTTCCATCAAATACTGCGAAAGAGATCTGGTTCCAACCCTGGCGTTGACTGTTGCATTGCTGAAATTCCATTTACCTACAATAATACTGTCAGGTTCCGAATCTTTTTTTGAACATGAAGCCAGAAGAATTCCGGCCATCAATACCAAAACAAATCCTCTTAAACTTGTCAATTCTTTTTTCATGGCTTATAGATTTAAATAAATAATAAGTTAAAACATATTTAAATCTGTTTTGTTCTGAAAAAGAAGCAGAAGATTTATTCAATTTTTTCAGCAGAGGGCGGAGCTGAATCCGGACCGCTTCCCCATTGGCGTTCAGGAGCCGGGCCCATCACCAGTTCAAGTGTTGCGCCATCACTGATATCATCATGACTGAACCAGGGTTTGTTCCACTCCCTGCCATTAAGCCTGGCCGACTGTATATATTTATTTTCTTCAGAGCAGTTGACTGCCACGATTTTAAATTCCTTGCCGTTTCCAAGATCCATTACTGACTCAGTAAATACCGGGCTGCCGATGTTATATGTCGGAGATCCCGGGGTGACCGGGTAGAAACCAAGTTTTGAGAAAACTACAAATGCTGTAGTTCCGCCACCGTCCTCGTCGCCGGGAACCCCCATCAGGTCATTCCGGAACCATTCAAAAAGCAGTGTCCTGATCAGTTTCTGGCTACGCCAGGGCTGGCCTGCATAGTTATAAAGGTAGGGGATATGGAGAGAGGGTTCATTTGCCATTGAGAACTGACCCACGTTACCTGTATGATCAGGCAGCTGGGCATAAAATTCATATTTGCTTTTACCAAGAGGTTCATTGAAAGTTTCATCAAGCCTTGTTACAAAATTTTCATTACCTCCCATCAGGCTTATCAGGTCGGCAATATTGTGCTGGACATCCCATCTGTATACGTATGCATTGTTTTCACCATAATAGTCACGGGCGCCCATGCCGCCGGAAAACTTATAGTCAAAGGGCATGATAAAATTACCTTTGCTGTCTTTCGGATGAAAAAAGTCTGTTTCGGCATTGAAAAGTTTGCGGTAATTATATGAGCATTCAAGAAAATAGCGGTAATCATCTGTCTTTCCCAGCTCTTTTGCAATCTGTGCCAGACACCACTGGTCGTAGGCTGTGCCAAGTGTAACGGCCACCGCCTGCCTTTTCTCAAAAGAATGAACTTCCGGAATTGTTTCCTTCTCATTTTCAGCCAGGGCAGGGATATAACCATGTTCTTTGTAAAACTCATCGAGCCTGCCGGCAGGTTTGCCTGACCAGGGGGCAAGGGTTTTTTCCATGACAGCCCTTTTGCTGACCTCGTAAGCCTTTTCCAGGTCAAAATCCTTAAGTCCTTTCCTGTAGGCATCGATGACTGTTGCCACTCCATGATTGGAATTCATCCTTCTGCTGTCGCCCGTTATTTCAGGGAATGTGGGCATCCAGGGATTTTCCATCTGATCAGTCATTCTGAGAAATGATCTGATAATATTGGTCTCAAGTACAGGTTCCGTCAGGACTCTCAGTGGATGAGTTGCCCTGTAGGTGTCCCAGATCCAGTCATCCGTGTAAAAAGGGACACCTTCGGAATCATGAACCTTACCATCAAAGGCACTGAAGTACCTGTCGTCTTCGGTTATATTCACCGGGCGTTCATAAGTACGGTAAAGAGATGTATAAAATACTATCCTGTCATCTTCCGATCCGCCTGTAACCCTGATCTTTCCAAGAGCTTCATTCCATATTCTTCGGCCTTCCGAATGAATCCTGGCGATATCAAAATCTTTTATCTCGCGTTCAAGGTTTTTCTTCGCCTGGTCGGTGTCAATAAATGAAATGCCATACCGTAGTTTGAGTGTCCCGGTCCGTTCCGGGAAGCTGAGAAGGATGGCTGCATTCCTCCCGGAAGCCTCTGTGAGTGATTCATCGGCCCTGCCCTCTTTCAGGACTCCTGCAAAAGAAGGTTTTATGTCAGGTTCAAGATAAATGAAGACTTTTGTCCGGTTATCGAGATTCTGGTATCCGGAAACAGCCTTCCCGTCCCATTTCATTTCCCCGTGTCTTGAATTCAGGATGATATTACTTTTCTCTTCCTTCGGGAAGCTGAGTTCATAAAGTGCCGACTGCCTTGAAACACCCATTTCTACCCCGATATCCTGCTCATCCAGAACAACAGAGTATGAATACGGACTTATTTTTTCGTGATCCCAGGTATAGCTGATAACCGGTCCGGGACTGCTCATTTCTCCCTGAAAAGGACTGAGGATGAAAGCCGAACTGCCCCTGTGGCTGGTAATAACCAGGGGCAGCCCCCGCAGTTTAAGAGTTGTATAATCGGCTCTTTCGGGATAAACCCTGAGCATGCTGTTCGGCAGATGAACCGTCGGGTAGGTAGGGACCAGCAGGTGACTTATGTTCCCGATATAGGGGTTCACATAATCAACAGGTTCCCGGCTTTTCGCGTTATCAGTTGTGCAGCCGTGATTCAGGATAACAGATCCCAGTATTAAAACAAGCAGTCGTGCAGTTTTCATTTATATATATTTTTAAAAGTCTACATATTAATCCCGTCCGGCAGCAATCATATCTGTCCCGGTCGCCCTTTATATCTGTCCCGGTCATCCTTACGAAACCACGTCTTGTGAATGTCACGTGATTGGCACTGCTTTGTCTGATCCCGGCTGTTTCTCAGTGCCTTCCGGTATCACGACCTTCCCATCCTGATTTGCCATCGTCTACATAGAGTTCGGTTACGGTTTTTGAGACCCTGTCATCCACTTCTTCCACAAGCTGAATACGCAGTGGACTGGTCAGGGCTTTCATATGTTCAATAACCGGAGCCCAGGGTTCCGCTCCCTTTACCGTTTCATACATCAGGTAAGCCCATTTTTCCGAAAAAATATTTCCTTTCATTGCCGGTACCATCTGCTGCATATTGGATGAAAGGAAAGGCAGGGACAATGCCCTGGCCCAGTATATCCAGGGACCTCCTGTTATGTAAAAGAAAGGATTGAGCAGTCTGGAAGGGTTCTCAAGTCCCGAATTTGAATACTCAAGCTGTATACCTGCAAAGCCCACACCCTCCTCCTCATTGTAGAAAGTGATCCACGGAACGTCGGCTTCCATGAAGAGGTCCGTAAGATCCGGCATCTTCGTCACATCGTATATAATAACCTTATCCCTGATGACATCATACCATGCGGCATGGGTTATCAGTTCCCTTTTTATCACTATTTCGCCGTTACGTAGTGCATTACAGTGCAATGTTTCATTTATTCTCAACACTGTTGAGCTGATAAAATAGGGTTTTCCGGGATAAAACTCATATCTGACCGAAGCATCCACCTCGGGTATTTCGCGAAGATTGCCCCATACTGAAGTTTCTGCCTTCACCGGGCCTGAGTATGAACTTATGTTCTGTGGCGGATCCCAGTCGGATGTATGGGTCCATGGTCTGGGAGGTGCATATATTTCAGGGTTCCAGTGAATGGCTCCGTTTGTTTCCTTGCGGTGGTAGAGCGGGAATCCTGATTTGTTTTTAAGTGTCATCTGGTCAAGATGTCCTGATTTGGGATGAAGAACAACAGAAAGCTGCTGATTCTCGATCTGTAGTCCGGGATCTTCGCCCTGAACCGTCAGGTCTGACTTGTACACCCTAGCCAGAGCATCCGGGTTGTTGTAGTAAATATGGAATATACGGCTGGAGCGGGCCGGCACGTCAGCAAGAAAAGCGACTCTTGCCGATACTGTCGGAAACCATACGGGAACATCCCTTGTAGGTCTTCCTTCTTCATCCGGAGCAAGGTCATCCTCTTCCAGATGCTGTTGAATATCATAAACCTGTGAAGTGACTTCTGTCAGTTCATAGCTTACCGGATCAACTGCAACCACTCTTATATCCCTCTTGATATCTTCTGCCTCATCGGGATAAAATGCCAGAAGAACCTCAACAGGTTCAGCTTTTCTGTCTATTCCCGCGGTTTCGGTCAGTACAACTGATTTGTAGCTTTTCCATGCAGGATCAAAGGCTTTCACTTTTTCAGGGGCAGTAAGTGTCCTTTCTGCCGTGATGATCTGGTCTTTCGGTGAAGCCTGGATATGATCCTTCATCCTGACGCTGATCCTTATCCGGTAATCTTGTCCGGGCTGCCATTTGACCCAGCCGATAACACTCATGTCACCGTAAAGGGTATTGTCCTGGGAAAGACCTGCTCCCGAAGGCGGACGGTGTGTCATGGCCGGAAAGCCGGGATCTTCCTCCTCACCGGCCTTATGAAGGTTCAGATAACGGAGAGCCTTGCCGTTGACCTCTGTTTCAACCTCTATCATTGAGGCACGGGGCAGTTCCAGGTCTGCTTTCAGATGATAATAGGGAACTGCCGGGTTCGGGTATAAAAGTTCAATATTTTTTATCTGCAGAGTCTCCCTTTGTTTTGCTCTTTGTGCCGTCAGGGGGAGGATCAAAAGAAAGGTGAATAATAATATTACTGCTGTTTTTGCTGATGATTTCATTTTCTGTTGGTTTTATTTTTTACGTACTGATATCAGATTTCTGTTTCTCATTTCCTTAAGGGCTGATTCCCATTTGCCTCCCGAGCCCCACAGGTAATATGTAAAGTACATCGTGTTTTTCTGGTATATGGGTGTCCAGGGCTGAAATTCAACATAGTAATGATGAGCATCACTGTTGCGGGGATGATTCATCCACATATGGAGGAAAATCGGCTGTTCAACGGGAAATGCTCCAATGAATGCTATATCTTCTTTTGTATCATATCCGGCGTTCCAGCCTTCATCAATCATTATTGCCCTTCCGTAATAGTCTTCGGGCCGCATCCTGAATTCCTCATGACCTCCTGTTGTGGGAGTTATGAATACATCTTCGGTCCAGTGCGATTCTCCCAGTTCCAGTATAGGCTGAGGCCCTATGACGTTGGCTTCGGGATTGATGACTCTCAGGGCATAGCGCACCTCAAGAAGGGGAGAATTACCATAAAGGGTGAAGGTCTTTTCAAGTTTGTTGCCATAGTAATCGGCACTCATTCTTACCTGTACATAATCACCTTCGCTTTTTACAAGCTCAGCATCATAAACTTTATGGGTTTCCATACTTGCCTGGCCAAGAAAATCTTCAAAGCCTCCATAGGGATAATATCCCCGCATGCGGTTCGGGCGTTTGTCATCGCCTGATTTTTCCGGCCATAACTTGAACAGAACATTGTCGTTGCGACTCTTTACAATATATTCAATCACTCTTGCACCTGTTGCCAGAAGTGTTATTCTTACACTGTCATTCTCAAGCCTGAATTCATCTATCCCGTCATTATTCAGGTCGGTAGCATAGGCATAAACTTTTCCTGAAGCCCTGCCAACACCGAGCTGGCTGGATGTTTTAATTCCCAGGGCTGTCACTTCCACCTCATAGTTTCCGGCCGGCACTTTAAGATCAAATTTGAAATCGGCATAGCTCCCTGTGGGATTTGTTCCGTACTGTGTTGCGGTGAATACAGGCTTTGCAGGCCTTCTGGCGTCAATCACCCTGACGGTTACGGGATACCTGCTTTCCCCGCTGAAGTTATGGATGCTGACAGGAAATGATACCAGGGGTGCATGACCGTAAATGAGTTTGTGAACCGATATGGCAGGCGGCATTTCCATGACGCACATGGTGTATTTCTCGTTTTCGCCCCATTTGAAGCCGGCTGCAACGGGATTGGCATAATCCATTCCTTTTTCATCGGGTCTGATATTGAGGCGGACTGTTGTACTTCCCCTTGCCGGAATGGTAACCGTTGATGTTGTTGATCCGTCTGCAAGTACTCCTTCGGGAAGCTGAATATCCCATGTTCCGGTCACGGGCTGATCATATGTGTTGCTGATACTTAAGCTGAGAGTGTAATCCTCTATTGTTGCATCCAGATCGATACGGGCACCGAAATAATTTTCCAGGTACAGCCTGTCGAGGTACAGCATCTGCATTGCAGTTCTGAATCCGGCAGGACCCATTATGATGCCTTCCTGTGTTATTCCAACCTCTCTCCGTGCCATGATGGCGTCGAACAACTGCTTTTTTGTAAGTTTTTTCCCTTTGTCAATAAACAGGACCATCGACGGAACAAGGTCGTTCAGCAGTCCGCCGGTAGTGACAATAAACGGAACATTCTCATTGTCTATCTGCAGTTTGTTGCCGGCTGTGGCTATGTATCCGTCATAATGATAGGGATCGCTTGCAGGATCCCAGACGGGCCGGAAAATGTAACCGTTCCTGGAATGTGCAAAATCTATCCATGACTGTTTGTCCGGCATGTCCTGCACCTGCAGTCCGTCATAATTATCCAGTCCGAAAACGGGGGAGAAGCCGACATCTGCCACTACCGGCTGTTTTGTCCTGGAAAGCCAGTCATCCATTTCATCCTTCATGAGAAAATCCATATAACCGTTGAATACAAACCAGGTGTTGCCCTCGTTCATTCCCTTACCTATTATTTCAAGAGGATGTCCGGGCATACAGGTTACTGATTTCAGAAGAGTTTCAGT
>JAAYKX010000126.1 GCA_012522155.1 Bacteroidales bacterium | reverse complement strand
GAACAGTCTTATCCTGAACTATAGCCACCAGGATTCCTGTAATCAGGCCCCAAATCAGTCCGATCTTCCAGAGTGAAGCTTTACGAAAATAATCTTTGAAACTATTATTGTTCATTATCAGAAAAAATGTCTCATAAACAGTATTACTGTCAAAGTATCTTGTGATTGTTTATTCACTATGTTTTTTGAATTACCCATGGTTATAATTATCATCCCTTCCCCCAACTGAATATGGAAAAAATCCCTGTTGTCAGATCAGATACTGACTATTACGATTTATCGGTCTGATACCTGAAATAATCTTCAATTTCTGACATCGACTCTCTGTTGTTTTGAAAATCCTTTATTATTTTACCCTTCTCCATCAGGGCAACACGGGTGCATATATCAGATATATGATTCAGATTATGGCTGGAAAGAATAAGCGTTCTGGTTTTATTCCGGGATCCGGAACCCAGTATCTTTTTTAATATGATCTGCGAACTGGGATCCAGGAAATTAAAAGGTTCATCCAGTATCAACACTTCAGGATCAGAAAGAAGTGCACCGATAACGCCGACCTTGTGCTTCTCCCCCGATGATAACTGTCTTATATATTTGGAGCTTTCAGGTGTTTTAATGTTAAGGAAATGATCATAGCTTTCAAGCTTTTCATATAAATCATTTCTTCCCATTTCGTAAATCCTTGAAATGAATTTAAAATATTCTAACGGTGTAAGAAATTCAATGAGAAAATTATTGTCAATAAAAGAACCGGTGTAACTTTTCCAGTGTTCCGACTGGTAAACCGGAATCGATTTTGAAAGAATACGTCCTGTGTCCGGTTTCAACAGATCAACCATCAATCTTAAAAAAGTTGTTTTACCTGCTCCGTTATTCCCGACAAGTCCCCAGATTTCTCCTTCACGGATTGACAATTCAGGAATATCCACGGCAACCGTGTTTCCAAACTTTTTTAAAAGATTCTCCGCTTTGATCATTTTCTGTATCCTTCAAGATTAGTATATTTTCTTTGCGATAATTTATTGTGAATAATTTTCCAGATCTTCTTCTGATTGATCAGGGCAACAATACATATGAAATTAATAATAAGCAGGCTATGAGTTAAATTCACCCATAGTAACAAAAGAAAAAGGATCAGGCATGGTATCAGCATAATTAATATTACTCCCAAAAACTGAACACTGTTTATTCCCTGGTAATTGAAAAAAATATTACGATTCAGATCAATCCTGGATTTATTATAGCTTGCCATAAAAATAAGAACAAAATATCCAAGACCGGAATTATATAATAATGCCGAGAAGAACATGTGTATCTCAGCTTTAGCCGGTTTTACAACCAGCAAATAGATTATAAATACTATCAGGCTTAAAATTATGTATATCAGATATTTTGCCTTTAAATATTTAATGATATCGAATTTCGCCGATGAGATAAAATCAAAATAACTGCTTTCCCATGAAAATAAAAACTGTATAAAACTATAGCCAAACATCCCGCTTATTAAAATATAAACCAGGAATGTAAGGTATAAATCTTTATCAGCCCGGGGAATAATCATACAAAACATAACCAGGAAAAATACAGCTATCCAAAAAAACCCTCTTGGCCGCCTGTTTCTTGCGATAAGTCTGATCTCAAGAATGGCATATGGAAACAGAGCATTCTCTCTGAAATAATGACTGCGCGGACTGACTGAGTAATTCAGTAAGGCTTTTTGATTTTGATAAATTCTGTAAAAGTCTTTTTTCAGTAAAATGAAATTGCATAATAATAAACCGGTAAGTATTAAAACCAGCAATATTAGAAAATACAGATTTTTGTTTATGAGTTGCTCAAAGATGAAAGCGGACATGCCAGTAAAAGAAATATCCAGGAAAAGATCTATAAAATAAAGACCTGAAAACAGAAGTACCGGGAGGATTACATATACAAAAGAAATTCCAAACAGATTCCTGATCAGCAAACTGAAATATCCGACCGAAAAAAAGATTATTATAATTCCCGTGAAATAGAATAAAAATTGTTGGGTACTGTAGTCCGGAAGAATCGTTGTGATTGAATATGGAACAAAAAACAATAATAATCCGATAAAAAAATAATTGGAAATTGACATAAGAAGTATGTACAATACCAGCTTGTTCCTTTTAACCGGTAAGTGTAAATAAGCCAGCAGTGCGCTCAGTGGATTTTTAAGGGAAAAGACCTGCAGGATAAATAGTACTGTACATATATGTAACAAACTGTGATTAAATAAAGTGACCGGATCTGAAGTAGATTGATATAATTGAATCACGTTTTGAAAATCATATCCCAAATAAATCAATGCTGAAAAAAGATATAATTGGGATATTGCGAAAAGGACCTTCAGAAATAACTTTAACTCAAACGCGGCATTTCTCAGAAAGCTTTTTACTGAATGTTTGATAAAGTTTATAAACATGTGTAATTCAGTATGATTATGAAAATCTAATACATCCCGGATAACTGAAAACCCGCAGGTATCCGGAATGTCACTTTATTCCTGATCAAACCAAATTCTCTCATATGAATTACAGTGAAATTGTTACCTTCTCTTTCCAGGCTTTTCAGTTTCTCTCTGCAGATCTGGTATAGCAGGCTAAACCCTTCTTCTCATCCTTATCCATCTGCTGAAGAAAGGATCATCAATAAAATAGCCCGCAGCATCCCTGACAACCATTCCCTTTTTTATAAGCCGCTGAAGAGTGCTGTATACCGTGCTGGCAGCTCCCGTTCCGAACTGCTTCCTGAACTCTTCCGACAGCGGTGAAGCATTGCTCTCAGACATTCCTGCCAGTACCAACATATCTGTACGGTTGAGTGTGTTCCAGAGCAGCTCAAAGTCATTGTCATGACTTCTCACAATTTCATCAGCGGCAAAATCCACAACCATCTCCTCTGTCTGTCCCTTATGGCTCAGAAGCTCCCATACCATGAAGGCAAGCTGCTGGGTATAGTAGGGATGAGCCCCGCTTATCTTCAGTATATTTTCCGATATACTTCCCGTATCACCTGTAATTCCCTGAAAATTATATTCAAGGAATAAGCGGAATTTCGCTTCAGGTATCTTTCCCAGAGGATAGAGTATTCCAAACCTGTAAAAGGGTGAGTCTTTCTTTTCAAAGATCTCCCTTATCATCGATTCACTGCTCCCCATAAAAACATAATTGATATTTTTATGAACCTGTATCACAGAGCGAAGCATCCTGACAAGACCGGTATTGATCCTGAAAACATCCTGAAACTCATCGAGTACAACAATTATCTTATCTTCTGCTTTTCCAAGCTTCTCAATAAGGTTCAGGACATCCTCCAGGGGAGCCAGATCGCGGGAACCCGGGGAAAATGATATCTCCACATCTCCTGTCACGGGATTCATGATGACAGTTGGTATAATACGAAAGGATTTGATATAATTTTTCAGCTTCTGTACCGGGAAGATCCTGTATATCCTTTTAAGCAGCTGCGCCGCAAAATCTCCTTCCGTAAGCACAAGCTGCATGTCGAGGTATATGAACCGGCGCCCGGATGCAGCAAGTATTTTCCTTATCAGGCTTGTCTTGCCAAAACGCCTCGGACTGATAATTATCAGATGATTCTCACTTTTCAGATAGGAAGTTATTTCCGACACTTCCTCTTCCCTGTCGGTAAAATATATTCCGTCAACTACTGTTCCGAATTTGAAAGGATTGTCTCTCATAATTTTCTATATTTTTTATTGCGGTGTTTTTCGTTGCGACATTTGTCAATGCAACATTTGCCGTTAAAATGTTCCTCAGTGCAATATTTCCGTTGCGATGTTTTTCGTTACGACATTTGTCAATGCAACAATTGCCGTTAAAGTGTTCTCCGTTACAATATTTTATGTTGCAATATCCTTTGTTATAACATTTTTAGTACGACTTAGACAAATGTAAAACTTCTCAATGAACGGTTTATGCTTGCAAGAACTACGGTTGCGACATTTCTATTTATGACGTTTTACGTTGCGATAACCTTCGTAAACAAATTTATTATAATTATCGCAATAATAAAAACTATCATGACTGTTGCAAAAAAAAGCCCGTCTTACGACGGGCCGTTTTGTCTGATTCAATTTGTTAACCGGGTTTCAGGCATTCAGCCATGAACCCCGGATCATTCTAATGCAGCAATGTTATATCTCCAACTTTTTTGAATGGCTGACCATTGGCATACTTGCCCTCAACATACCACACATACACTCCCTGCTGACAAAGCTGACCCTTGTAATATCCGTTCCACGGTACGTTAATGTCGCGGCTTTCGAATATCAGCACACCAAGCCTGTTGAAGACCTGAAGCTTGTACTTGATCACCTTGTCCCTTATGGGCGGGAAGAAGAACTGGTCAACCTCATTGCCTCCTGTAGGCAGATCGGTCCTTTCTATCGGTCCTGTAGGATTGGGTCTGAAGACCGATGAGAATCTTACATCTCCTGCAGGCTGAACAGTCACTCCGGGTGACAGGACGAACACGTCGCTGCAGCCGTTGTTGCTGTAAGCCCACAGAGTAATGTCATAGACTCCTTCTTCCATATACTTGTGATATGGTTCTCTCATCCGTGAAGTATCACCGTCACCGAACTCCCATACAAAGTAGTCTCCGCCTTCAGTCAGGTTGAAGCATCTGACCCGTTCATCATTTACGAAAACAAGCGTGGGACTAACTTCGAAATAGGCTCTCGGAGAAGGATAGGCTCTTACAACCTGTGATTTCACCGATACTCCGCCGGGACCGGTCACGGTAAGCTCAACACGGTATTCTCCCGCGGTGAAGTAGGTATAGGACGGATTCTTTGCCGTTGAATAGCTTCCGTCGCCAAAATCCCACCTGTATGTCGTACCGGGCATTTCAGTGTTGAGAGATGTATTGTTGGGCGTGATGGTCCATGTGGCACATCCCGAAGGTATCGAATCAAAATCAGCTACCGGTGGTAACGGCAGGATATGTACCGGATGACTTACCGTACTGGTACACTTGCCATTGGTAACTGTCAGAACCACATCGTATTTTCCTGTTCCGCCAAAGGTATGCTCCGGGTTCTGCAAGACCGATGAACTACCGTCATCAAAATCCCAGTGATAGGTCCAGTTGCTCACAGGTGTTGTCTCATCAGTGAAACTCACCTTGTTTCCTGCAGCATCAAAGGTCTGATTGTTCGGTGTTGCAGAGAACTGTGCAAGAGGCATCGGCATTACAACAATATCAATAGTTGTACTGTCAGAGCATCCGTACATTGATGTGGTTATCACTTTAACCGTCCGTGTTACCGGTGTGCCCGTCGGATTGGTAAACATATGCGTTGAAGTGTTTATTCCCGGTACCCTGGGCGTTCCATCACCATAATCCCACATATAAATATTGGCTCCCGGATCTGCAGTAAATATCAGCTGATTGCCATGACACACACTGTCGTCACTTGCTGTCAGATTGGCGATTACTGCCGGATAAACAGTCACCATTGATGTTTTGGTGTCAGTACATCCTGCCATCGACTCAACCGTCAGCGTAACGGTCCTGTAAATAATTGCCGTGGAAGTTGTATTTATAAACACATGCTCCGGATTCTCGTCCGTAGTATTGACCGGAGAACCGTCACCAAAATCCCATTCCCAGCTGCTCATTCCGGTCATATCCTTGCTGAACTTCACCGTGGCAGGAGTACACTCCATTGATACATCCTGTGCAAATGTCGCATCAGGAGCATCAACCATCACACTCACGTTTCCTTCGCCCACACATCCGTTACTGTCCATCACCCTGTAAGTAAGATGATAAGTATCGGCAATACGTGTTCTGAAAGTAGGTGTTGCACTGAAATAGTTGTCAAGCGGACCTATGTCGCCGGACCAGCTGTGTGATGTCCAGGTACCCGAGCCTTCATTTATTTCCGGTGTGATGACCAGGGCTATGTCGCCGCAGGCCTGTAAAGGATCATCAGCAAATGATACTACAGGAAGCCTGTTGACCGTCAGAACAGCCGGGCTGGTGTAGGCAGTTTCACAGAATGCCTTCAGTGCAAGCCTGTACTGATTATTATGGAACTCATCATAAGAAATGTCTATGATAGATAACTGCTGTGTAGTGGTACCGGCGTAATTTGCATTGTCATAAATATCATCCCATGTACCTCCGTCATCAGTACTTACCTGCCATCTGAGCGAATCGATCAGTCCTGCTCCGTTACCCACGAAGAATACCGGACCGCCTTCGTCACAGACAGCTTTGTCCTGCGGATGCAGCACAGGCACCGGAGGACCGTTTACTCTCAGTGAGACAAAGTTCGAATAGAGAGGTGATCCGCATGTACCACTTATAATAACCCTGTAGAAATAGTTGTTGAAACTCAGTGGAACATTTGTAAGATATAGTATACTGTCATTTGCACCGCTGTAAACACCGCCGTCAGTAATATCGTTAAATCCGCCGCTGCCGGTGTTGACCTGCCATCTGAAGACAAGGTCTGTTCCTCTGCCACTGATGGCAAAGAAAGCATCATCACCGGAACAGATCGTGGTATCCCTTGGCTGTTTGACTATTTCGGGAACAGTATTGACCCTTAACAGCACATCATCAGATTGTTCAGTAACACCGCATGTGCTTACAGTCACACGGAACTGATATCCGTCCATATCCCTGGTAACGCCAAACAGATTGAGTACCGGCGTCTGTGCACCATAATAGATTCCTGCATCCGTTACACTGACAAAGTCGTTACCGTCCTGCCTGTCAACATACCACTGGTACACCAGATCAGAACCTGTGGCAACAACACTGAAGTTAAGAACTCCGTATTCACATATCTCCATGTCAACAGGTTGTGTTACTATCACAGGCAGATCCCTTACATATACCGTAGCACTGCCTATCATGTTTACAGCCTCACAACCATTGGCATCTGTCACACTGAGTATTGTGTATGTTGTTGTTACAGAAGGATGGACAAAAATGTCCGTATCCGGATCATCAATGGTCTCCGTGCCATGGTTTTCAATTTCAACCTGATAAGGAGCCGTTCCGCTGGTAATACTGATTGTCAGTGTTGCCGGATCACCTTCACAGATCGTTTCACCACCTGTGAGAACAGCAACCGGCAGCGAATTGACAGTTATCTTCACGGGATCACTTTCTGCCTGACAGAAAACACCGTTTTCAATGCTTATCAGGACTCTCTTATACCAGGTGTCTGAATACAGGACTCCCGGTGAATAGTCCGGACCTGTTTCGCCTGATATCGTATTCCATATCACACCATCAGCACTTCTCTGCCACTGGTATGAAACAGTTCCTGTTCCGCCTCCGTCATCTGCACTTGTGAGCGGTGCAGGTGCGGATCCGAAGCAAATCGACTGACCTTCCTCTATTGCACCTCCATATACTTCATTCACCGTCACCTTCACCGTATTTGATATTCTTTCGCAGACGGTTCCGTTGTGATCGGACCTGGTTATTCTTCTGAACCATGTATCCTGCGTCAGCGGGGGTGAATCATAATTGGGTGCATTGGAAGCCGCTATCGGATCCCAGTCAGTCTCATTCGTACTGCTTTCCCATTCATAGGTGATATTTCCGTCACCCGTTCCGTGTACTATGCTGATAAACGGAACCGGATCCCCTCCGAGACATATCGTCTGATCGGAAATAATGGTTCCCGGATTGACATTGTTCACAATCACCCTGAACGAGCCGGAGATCTCAGTGCATGTATGTCCGCCCAGATCCGATGTGACAGTACGGAGGAACCAGGTATCCTGGAGCAGGGCTCCCGGAGTATAGTCCCTTGCGTCACCATCCGTGGTAATATCTGTATAGTTCACACCATCCGAACTCATCCTCCACTGGTAGATTATATTACCATCACCTGATGCATCAGTTCCTGTTATAACGGAAGGAATTTCCCCTTCACATATTGTCTCTTCTCCCGTTACCACACCAGGATCAAGATTGTTTACGGTTATCTCCACGGGATCGTTTTCTGCCACACATATATTACTGCCCAGCCTTGAGGTAACTTCTCTTCTGTACCATGTATCCTGAATCAGTACTCCCGGATTGTAGGTTTCACTGATAGCACCGATAATCTCACTGTAATTGCTTCCGTCAGTACTGCTGAACCACCTGTATGAGAATGTTCCGTCTCCAGTAGGTGTAATACTGAGTATTGGAGCCGGCGCTGTTCCCTCACAGATAATCTGATCGCCGCTTATTGATCCCGGATCAAAATTATTGACCGTTATCCTGACGATGGCAGATTCCTTTTCACATATCACTCCGTGAAGTGTGGAAGCAACTATCCTCTTGTACCAGGTATCTGCATAAAGCTCAGGAGGTGAATATGTCTCATCTGTTGCGCCGGGTACAGGACTGAATGTTGTTCCGTCAAGGCTTGACTGCCATTGGTATGAAACATCTCCGTCATAAACCGGTGTTACACTCGTCAGCGGATCCGGAGCAGTTCCTTCACAAATGATCTGGTCAGAGCCTATTGAACCGGCTGTGACATTATTGACTGTTACCATGATTTCCGTGGTTACAGCACTGCATGTCCTTCCGTTAAGCTCAGCGGTGACCAGGCGTCTGTACCATGTATCGGCCATAAGCAGACCGGCTTCATAAGTTTCATTCGTTTCACCTATAATATTGGAGAAATCAGCTCCGTTGATACTGCTTTGCCACTGGTATGTAAAGTTGCCGTCACCTGTTGCCGGACTGCTTCCGAAAGGTGCAGGTATATCCCCCTCACATATGGTCTGGTCAGCACTTATGGT
>JAAYKX010000125.1 GCA_012522155.1 Bacteroidales bacterium | reverse complement strand
GCCCCACCGGAGTCGGGAAGACAGATCTTTCCATTGACCTTGCCGGACATTTCCGCTGTGATATAATCTCTGCCGATTCACGGCAGTTTTACAGAGAAATGAATATAGGAACGGCTGTTCCTTCACCCGAACAACTTTCCCGGGTCAGACATCATTTCATTGGTTTCATTTCCGTGAAAGACTATTACAGTGCAAGCATGTATGAAAGAGATGTTCTCAGCCTCCTTCCCGCTTTGTTTGCAAAAAACCATGTCATATTAATGACCGGAGGATCAGGACTATACATTGATGCCGTCTTCAGGGGCTTTGATGATATCCCGGATACCAGTCAGGCAGTAAGAAAAAAATATGTGCTGAAATACAGGGATGAAGGCATTGAGAGCCTTAGAATGATGCTGAAGATGCTCGATCCTGTCTCTTATGAAACGGTGGATCTGAAAAATCCCCGGAGGATCATCAGGGCACTTGAGATTTGTGAGAGTACAGGCCGCCCCTATTCTGCTTTCCTTACAAAAAAGGAACAGTCAAGGGATTTTGAGATAATACGGATAGGTATCAACAGGCCCAGGGAGGAACTGTTCGCAAGGATCAACCGGAGAGTCGATGAGATGATAGCTGCAGGACTGGAGGCTGAAGCTGAAAAGCTGTATCCTCTCAGACATCTGAATGCTCTGAACAGCGTGGGCTACAGGGAACTCTTTGAATACTTTTCTTCACGGATATCAAGGGAACAGGCCATAGGACTTATAAAACGCAACTCGCGGCGCTATGCAAAACGGCAGCTGACCTGGTGGAACAGGGATAAGGATATTGTCTGGTTCGGGGCTGATGAGAAGGACAGGATGATTGAATATCTAAGTGACAAAACCGACCGGCTCTCTGCATAACAGCGGATATACAGGACCAGTTCCTATTCCTCCAGCATCTTAAGCTTCCTTATGGTATCTGCCGGATCTTCCGAACTAAAAACAGTATTTCCGGCAACCAGCACATCAGCTCCTTTCTCAATGAGCACAGGCGCATTGACCGTGTCAATCCCGCCATCAACCTGGATAAGCACGTCATGTCCCCCGGACCTGATCATATCTTTCATTTCCTCAATCTTGCTATAGCTCTCCTGAATAAAAACCTGTCCGCCGAAACCCGGATTTACGGTCATGATTAATACCATGTCGATACAGTGAAGTATGTTTTTAAGCAATGCCACGGGTGTATGGGGATTAACAGCCACTCCGGCCTTCATACCCAGTCTTCGGATTTCGGTGACGGTCCTGTGAAGATGAACACATGCTTCATACTGAACGGTAAGAATAGCTGCACCCGTTTCCTTCCAGCGGGCCAGATACCTGTCGGGATCAACAATCATCAGGTGGACATCAAGGGGCTTTTCAGCTATTTTCCTGACATGTTCAACCACCGGAAAACCAAAGGAAATATTCGGAACAAAAACACCGTCCATTATATCGCAGTGTATCCAGTCGGCCATACTTCTGTTCAGAAGTCTGACATCTTCGGAAAGATTTCCGAAATCGGATGCCAGCAGTGAAGGTGAAACAAGGTGATTCATTTTAAATGGTTTTCCCAAATATATGGTTTTCCCGGAAATAATTGATTCCACAGCATAGCATGATACCCGTTATATGCGGAACCTGTATAAGCAGCTTTGATAGGTGTAATGGATCCTTCAGCGAAGTAGAATAGCCGGAATACTGCAGATGTCTGATTATAATGAACACCCGGGGTTTTTGTTTTTTGCTGAAAAAATGGATTCTTCAAAACAGTATGATACCCGTAATACTGCAGATGCCTGTATTTTTAGTATCGGCGGATAAGCCGGATTTTCCAAAACAGGAAAAACTGTTAACCCAGATATGAGCGGAGGATTTTACACCTTGTAGTAAACTGAATTCTTTTGATTGCCTTTTCCTTTATCTGTCTGACCCTTTCACGTGTAAGATTAAGTTCTTCACCTATCTCTTCCAGGGTGAGCGGATGTTTCATTCCCAGTCCGAAATAGAATTTCAGGACTTTCGCCTCACGGGACGAAAGAGTGCTCAGTGCACGTTCTATCTCGTATGCCAGTGACTCGTTTATCAGGTTTTTATCAGGTCTGGGTGTTTCTTCTCCCTGGAGAACATCATACATGTTATTGTCTTCGTCCGGACTGATGGGAGCGTCCATACTTACCGTCCGTCCGTTTGTCCTGAGCGATTCCATTACATCCTCGGGAAACATTT
>JAAYKX010000124.1 GCA_012522155.1 Bacteroidales bacterium | reverse complement strand
GCATGCCAGTGGTCGGGTGTTGCACAGGTGACAACATCAATATCCTTTCTGTCGAGGATATGACGGAAGTCCGAAAATATCTCTGCCCTGGAGTCAGGATTGATTTTCTGCAGCTGTGAACGGGCCCGTTCCAGCCTGATAGTGTCAAGGTCACATAATGCCGCAATTTCCACTTCCGGCAGGTTGTTGAACCAGGTCATATGGCTTCTTCCCTGGCTGCCCAGTCCGATGACGGCCACTCTTACGCGGTCACTGGGGGCTACGCTCCGCAGCCCTGAAGAAAGCAGAGGCAGGCCCATTAATCCGAGCGCACCTCTTTCAATAAATTTTCGCCTGTTGATCTTTGAATTGCTTCCCATAAGATGTTAATTATTGTTTTTCATGTTATTCCGTGGATTCAAAAACATATATTTGCTGTAACAGATTTAAGCTGAACGATGTTATGATCCGAATGGCTGTAATTTACATAAATCTTTTCTTAGTTGTCAGCTTGTTGGTCTGTAAAAACAACATAAATACGGATAAAATGAAATCTGACCGGATCAGGAGTTTCACCGGGAAATAATAATTTTGTTCTTATCCGGCACTTGCGGCAGTGTTATTGTTAATGCTATTACCATGAAAAAGTCCCCGGAATTTGGGAATGTGACGGCTGTTATTCTTGCTGGAGGTAAAAATTCCAGGATGGGCGGGCTGGACAAAGGCATGCTCCCTGTGAAAAATATTCCTATGATTCAGCATATTACAAAACAGCTTGATTCATATTTCGGTGAAATAATCATAGGCGGCCGGGCAGAGAGTTATGGCTTTCTGGGATACAGGGTAATTCCCGATATTTCGGAAGGAATGGGTCCCCTGATGGGTATTTATTCATGCCTGCTTGCTTCGTCCAGCGATTTGAATTTTATTACAGCCTGTGATATTCCTGATACCCGGATCGGCCTTGTGAGGACAATGCTTGCCTTGTCAGCTGAATCAGATATAGTTGTTCCCATAGGTGAAGATAATAATTATGAACCCCTGTACGGGATCTACAGGAAATCTGTTATTACTGTTGCCGGAGAGCTTCTGAAAGAAAACAGGCTCAGGATATCTGATCTGTTCTCAGGAGTGAAAACAAAATATGTTCCCTTTGACGGCCGCGGATGGTATTATAACATCAATACTCCTGAGGATTACGACAACTATGGTAAAAATCATTCCGGCTGACTGTGCCGGGACAATGGATTTTAAAATAGAGTATATTTGTCCTGTATGGAACAAAAAGGATCTCCTGCTGAGCTGGGAACAGGAAATATCAGAAAACTCCTCCTGAAATATGCCATTCCATCAGTAATAGCGATGACAGCATCATCGCTTTACAACATTACCGACAGTATTTTTATTGGTCATGGAGTAGGGGCACTTGCAATATCAGGCCTTGCAATAACATTTCCCCTGATGAATCTTTCAGCGGCCTTCGGCTCATTGGTGGGAGTGGGAGCAGCAACACTGATGTCTTTAAGGCTCGGACAGAAAGATTATGGTACTGCAAACAAAATCCTGGGAAATGTTTTTGTGCTGAATATTATTTTTGGATTGGTCTATACGGCAGTGGTGCTGCTGAATCTTGACAGGATCCTGTATTTTTTCGGAGCCAGTGATGAAACCCTTCCCTATGCTCATGACTTTATGGTGGTCATCTCACTGGCCAATATAATAACCCATCTTTATTTTGGACTGAATGCGATGCTCAGGGCAACAGGACATCCGAAAAAGTCAATGTTCACAACTCTGTTTTCCGTACTGATCAATATAATACTTGCACCGATTTTTATTTTCGTGTTCAGATGGGGTATCCGCGGTGCAGCCCTGGCAACGGTTATTGCCCAGACCTCGATGCTGTTATGGCAGATACTTCATTTTACTGACAGAAGGAACTTCATTCATCTGCAAAAAGAGAGCTTCAGACTGAAGCGCAGGATAGTCACTGAATCCCTTTCTATAGGAATGGCGCCCTTTATGATGAATTCCGTTGCCAGTATCATAGTACTGGTGATCAATACCAGTCTGATCAGATATGGCGGGGATCTGGCTGTCGGAGCCTACGGAATAATAAACCGGATTGTTTTTCTCTTTATCATGGTGGTTCTTGGATTCAACCAGGGTATGCAGCCCATTGCGGGCTATAATTACGGTGCCGGGCAGTTCATCCGGGTAAACAGTGTTTTAAAACATACCATCATCATGGCAACTTCGGTAATGATGGTTGGCTTTGCCATAGGAGAACTGTTTCCGCGTAATGTTGCTTCTGCTTTTACAACGGATCAGGATCTGATAGACATAGTTGTTCCGGGAATGAAAATTGTAATGATGTCTTTTCCCATAATAGGTTTTCAGATGGTAACGTCAAATTTTTTCCAGAGCATAGGGATGCCGGTAAAATCCATTCTGATGTCACTTTCGAGGCAGGTTTTTTTCCTGTTGCCATGCCTGCTTGTTTTTCCGCACTTTTTTGGTGTGAAGGGAGTATGGTACAGTATGCCGGTAGCTGATGTGACTTCAGCGGTTGTTGCAGCTGTACTGCTTGTCAGACAATACCGCAGGAATAAGTTGAATGAAATCACTCATCAGGATAACTAACTGCTAATTCATGGATGAAAATTATATCATAACAATCGGACGTCAGCTTGGAAGCGGAGG